>JBFLXJ010000033.1 GCA_040757085.1 Bacillota bacterium
AAGCCGCCCACCAGAAGGCAAACTTCAGCTTCTCCCGGGGGCGGGCCTCGCCGCCCGTCCCGCCCACGGCGTCCCCGGGCCGGTCCACCGCGTTCTGCTCACTCACCGCCCTCACCTCCTGCCGCCACCTCCACGTCACCACCCGGCATGGACGCCCGGTCGCCCGCCTCTACCCAGGCCACCTCACTTGACCAGTCTGGTTCCGGGAAGCAGCGGCGGGGCAGGGGACCGAGGTCCCGCACCTGTTCCACCATCTCGCTTACCACCTGCACCAGCTTGTGGCCCTCGCTGGCCGAGATCCAGGCCAGGCGGAAGCGGGAGGGGTGGATGCCGAACTGGGCCAGGGTGCGCTCCAGGAGGGGTACCCGGCGCAGGGTCTTATAGTTGCCCTGCTGGTAGTGGCAGTCGCCGGGGTGGCAGCCGGCCACCAGGACGCCGTCCGCCCCACAGGCGAACGCCTTGAGCACCATGGTGGGTTCCACGCGGCCCGAGCACATCACCCGCACGATGCGCAGGTTGGCCGGGTACTTCAGGCGGGAAACGCCGGCCAGGTCGGCTCCGGCGTAAGAGCACCAGTTGCAGAAGATCCCCACGATCCGCGGTTCAAAACCCGACAGCAGCTGGCCAGATGCACTCGTGCGGTCGGCAGCCAACGGTACCACCTCCTCAACTTGTGCGGTAGCGGGCGCCTCAGCCCACGTACGCCGCCAGCACCGGTGCCGGCAACACGATGTTTTTCTCCAGCCCCAACGAGCGGGGCTCAAGGCCCAGCGCTATCCCTATGAGCTGGGTCAGGAACAGTACCGGCACGTTGAAACGGGTACCGAAGCGTCCGTTCACGTGGCGCTGGAAGGCGTCCAGGTTGATCTGGCAGAAGGGGCACACCGTCACCAGACACTGAACGCCTCTGGCGGTGGCGCTCTCGAGGATCTTCCTGACCAGTGAAAGGGCAAGGCCGTCTTCGGAAAACATGAGTGATGCACCGCAGCAGCGGGTCTTGAAGGGGAAGTCTACGGCATCCGCCCCCAGGCTTGCCACCAGCCTCTCCAGGCGGGTGGGGAACTCGGGGTGGTCGATACCTTGAGGGCGCACTGTCTGGCAGCCGTAATAGCACCCGACGCGCAGCCCGGTCAGCTTCTTACGCACCCGGCGGGAGATGGCCTCCGGGCCGAGATCGTCCAGGAGGATCTCCGCCAGGTGACGCACTCTAACGCGGCCGCCGTACTCGAGTCCAGCGCTACGCAGCGCGCGCCTGAGCTGAAAGCTGAGGGCGGTGTCACGGGTGAAGACTGTGTGGGCCTTCCTCAGCATCAGGTAGCAGGAACTGCAGTGAGTCACCAGGTCCAGGCCCGCTTGCTCGGCGAGGGCCAGGTTGCGGAGGGAGGCACATGCCCCTTCAGCGGAGTCCAGGGCCCACATAGGGGCTGAACCGCAACAGTTCCAGTCGGCCAGCCTCCGCAGTTCGATCTCGAGCGGGGCGGCGATGGCGCGGGTAGAAATCCCGTACGCCACCCCAGTACCCTCATCACAACAACACCCGGGAAAGTAACTGTACGCCTTCATGCGCTGACGCCTCCTTGCGCCACGGTCAGTGCTGCTGGGGTCTCTGACTCCCCGCCCTGACGGAGTGCGCTCAGGATCGTGGCCAGCTCGCTCGCCCCTCTGGTGCGGGGCACCCGCAGGCTCAGGCGGCCCCGGCGAAACAGACTGATGGCGACGGGTAGCATCCTGAGGGCCTTCCCGGGCCGGCCAAGGAGGAAGTTAAACATGATGCCGAACTCGTGAGCCCGCCCATGCGCCTTCACCGATGCCCGGAAGGCCCGGTAGAAAGCCGGCGCGGGGCTGCGGTCGGCGATGAGCCCGAGCCGGGCTGCCAGTAGCTGCAGGGTATGCATGAGCTCGGTGGGCTGGATATCGCGCGGGCATCGCACGGTGCACATGTAGCATGAGGCACACATCCACACGGCATTGCTGTGCAGGACCTCCTGCACCATGCCGGCCCTGACCAGAGCGATCACCTGGCGCGGGCTGTACCTCATGGCAGAAACGCTTGGACACGAGGCTGAGCAGGTGCCACACTGTATGCACAGGTTAAACTTTTCCCCGCCGGGCAGTCGGTACAGTTCCTCCCTGAGGTCGTTCACGCCGATGCACCTCGCCTTCCTCACTTGGCTGCTGTACCCAAGCGCCTCGCCCGTCGGTGCTCAGGCCAGCACCCCCTCGATTTCGGCCAGAACCTGCTCGATGGTGAAGTGCCGGGGCTTGATGGCCCCGCTGGGGCAGGCCGCCGCGCACACGCCGCACCCCTTGCACAGGGCCTCGTTCACCCGCGACACCCTGGCTTCTTCCACGAAAGAGATGGCCCCGAAGGGGCACAGGGCGTTGCAGGACCTGCAACCGCCGCACACTTCCTCCTCTATCACGGCCGTGGTGGGTTCGATTTCCACCGTGCCCCGCACGGCATTGGCAAGGGCGCGGGCGGCCGCGGCCGAGGCCTGGGCCACCGTATCCGGGATATCCTTGGGGCCCTGGCAGCAACCGGCGATGAACACCCCGTCGCTCATGGTGGCCACCGGATCCAGCTTGGGGTGCCTCTCCAGGAAAAAGCCGTCGGCGCTGCGGCTGATGCCGAATAACCTGGCCACCTGCTCTGCATCGGCCTGGGGCTCCACAGCGCAGCTGAGGATCACCATGTCCACCGGGATGCGGCGCACCTTCCCCACCAGGGTGTCTTCGCAGAGGACGATGAGCTTACCCCGCTCGCCGGGTACCTCCGCCACATCGGTGACCTCTGCGGCGCGGCCCCGTACGAAGTTGACGCCTTCCTCCTGCAACCGGTTGTAAAACTCCTCGTATCCCTTGCCGAAGCAGCGCAGGTCGATGTAGAACTGGTAGACCCGCGCGCCGGGAACTTTCTCGCGGATGAGATGAGCATACTTCAGGGAGTACATGCAGCACACCCGCGAGCAGTAGCGGTGGAAGTGCTCGTCCCGGCTTCCCACGCAGTGCAGGATCGCTACGCCCTCGGGCACCCGGCCGTCAGCCAGCCTGATTTGCCCGCCCGTGGGACCGCTGGCGTGGTTGAGGCGCTCGAACTCCAGGCCGGTGAGGACGTCGCGGTAGCGGCCGTAGCCGTACTGGACCAGTTCGGTGGGGTCGAACTGCTGGTACCCGGTGGCCAGGATGATGTTGCCCACCTCGATTTCCTCGTACTCGTCCGCCATCTCGTGGTCTACGGCCTCGCGGTCGCAGAACCGCTCGCACACCCTGCACCTTCCCGTCTTGAAGTGGATGCACGCCTCCCGGTCGATGGTGGGGACGTTGGGGACTGCGTAGGTGTAGGGGACCCGGATGGCGGCGTTGGGGCCCAGCAGCGACTCCCCGTACACGAACTGGCGGCCCTGGACGTCTTCCAGCACGATCAATCCGGTGGGACAAACGCGGGCGCAGGCCCCGCATCCCACGCACAACTCTTCGGATATGCGGGGGAGCACGGTCACTTCCCGGTCAACTCCCCGCTGGGTGAAAGTGATCGCGCTGGCCCCCACCACCTCGTCGCACATGCGCACGCACAGTCCGCACAGGATGCAGGGCTCTTCCGCCTTGCCACCACGGAAGCGCGATCGGGGTACCCCGTACTCGCGGGCCAGGTCCTGCACGACGGGGGCATCGGGACAGCGCGCCAGGAGGAGTTCTATCAACATGCGACGGGCAGCCACCACCTGTTCGCTTCGCGTGTGCACCTCGAGTTCTGCCTCTACGGGGTAGGTGCAGGCGGTCACCAGAGACGACCTGCCCCGGCTGGTGATCTCCACCGTACAGAGCCGGCAGGCCCCGTAGGGGCTGAGCGCCGGATGGTAGCACAGGGTGGGGATCTCCACCCCGGCCCCCCGGGCTGCCTCCAGGACCGTCATGCCTTCGCGGGCAATTACCTTCCTGCCGTCGATATTCAACGCCAATGTGCTCAACAGCCGTCCCCCCTTCCCGTGCCACCCTCTCAGTCGCTGCCTGCCGCTACTTTGCCGGGCACCAGGGTGGCAGGCACCGGCTGGCCGGAAACCCGGGTTACCGCCCCGAAACGGGACGGGCACACGTCATAGCAGGTGCCGCAGCGCGTGCAGCGCGCCTGGTCGATCACGTGCACCTGCCCCTTACCGCCGCTGATCGCCTCCGCCGGGCAGTTGCGCAGGCAGATCATGCAGGCTTTGCACTTCTGGGGATCGATGTAGTACGAGGTGAGGGCCTTGCAGGCGAAAGCGGGGCAGCGCTTCTCCCTGATGTGGGCCTCGTACTCGTCCCGGAAATAGCGCAGCGTCGTAAGGACCGGGTTGGGGGCCGTCTTGCCCAGTGCGCACAGCGATGTACCGGCCACCGTCCCGGCCAGTTCTTCCAGCAGTTCCACGTCGCCTTCCTGGCCGCGTCCCTCCGTGATGTCGGTGAGTATCTCCCGCATGCGGCGCAGCCCTTCCCGGCAGGGAAGGCATTTGCCGCAGGACTCGTCGCACAAAAAGTCGGTGAAGTAGCGGGCCACCTCCACCATGCAGGAATCCTCGTCCATGACGATCATGCCGCCGGAACCCATCATGGAGCCCAGCTTGGTCAATTCGTCGAAATCCACGGGCACGTCCATGAGGCTCTCCGGGATGCACCCACCCGAGGGCCCGCCCGTCTGCACCGCCTTGAGCTTCTTCCCCTTGGGTATCCCACCTCCGATGCGGTAGACGATGTCCCGCAGGGAGATGCCCATGGGCACCTCCACCAGGCCGGTGTTGTTCACCTTGCCCACCAGGGAAAATATCTTGGTGCCCTTGCTGCCCGCCGTGCCGATGGAGGCGAACCAGTCCGCCCCCCGGTTGATGATCAGGGGCACGTTGGCCCAGGTCTCCACGTTGTTCAGGCAACTCGGCCGGCCCCAAACGCCGCTCACCACGGTGTGGATGTGCTTGGGTCGGGGCTCTCCCACCCTGCCCTCCAGGGCGGTCATGAGAGCGCTCGACTCCCCGGACACGAAAGCGCCCGCTCCCCGGTGCACCTTCACCGTGAAGTCGAAGCCGCTGCCCAGAATGTTCCGGCCCAGCAGGCCGTACTCCTCGGCCTGGCGGATGGCATGGGTCACGTTCTCCACCGCCAGGGGGTACTCGTGACGCACGTACACGTACCCCTGGTGCGACCCGATGGCGTACCCTCCGATGATGAGCCCCTCCAGCACGCCGTGGGGGTTCCCCTCCAGCAGGCTGCGATCCATAAAGGCACCGGGGTCCCCCTCGTCGGCATTAACGATCACATACTTGGGCTCGCCCGGCGCCCGCCGGCATTCCTCCCACTTGCGGCCGGTGGGGAAGCCCCCTCCGCCCCGGCCGCGCAGGCCCGACCGTTTGATCTCCTCGATGATCTCCTCGGGCGTCATGGAAGTCAGCGCTTTTGCCAGAGCGGAGTAGCCGCCCAGGGCGATGTAGTCGTCAACGCTCCGGGGATCGATGCGGCTGTTGTTCGCGATGAGTAGCCGGGTCTGGTGCTTGTAAAAGGGTACTTCGCTCTCCTTGACCAGGGTGACACCGGTCGTGGGATCGCGGTACAGCAGGCGGTCTACGATTTTCTTCTCGATCAGCGTCTGGGAGACAATCTGGGACACGTCCCCCGGCTTCACCTGCACGTACAAGATCTCGTCGGGGTAGATGACGACGATGGGACCCTTCTCGCAGAAGCCCGGACATCCCGTGGGGCGCAGATCCACTGCCTGCTCGAGACCCCTCTTGCGCAACTCCTCGGCAAAGGCAGAAACCACCTGCGCTGCCCCCACCGCCAGGCACCCGGTGCCCGCGCACACGGTCACGCAGGGCTTAGCAGGGTCCCGACGGCCCAGGATGTCCTGTCGCAAGGCCTCCAAATCCCCAGGTGACATGAGCCTTGCCATGGCCTAGTTCACCAGCCTCCTTCCGGGCCAGGACTTGGGAAAGGATGGCGGGGACGTGGGCCGGCTGCACGTCCAGGTAGCCTGTCTGAAACGGGAACACCATCACCACCGGGCCCCGCCGGCAGGGGCCCGTACACCCGGTCCGCACCACCTCCACCTCCGCCTCCAGCCCGCGCCTGGCTATCTCTTCTGCGAACGCGGAAACCAGCTCTTCAGCCTGATAGGGGGTGCACCCGTTGCAACACACCGCCAAGCGCGCCCGGCGCGGGTCCCTGGCGGCCCAAAGGGCCGCCCGCAACTCGGCCAGTTCCTCAAGGGACCCGAGCGGCATCGCCTTCCCCTCCTCCCTCGGCCGCCGCCCCGTGGGCAACCGCCACCCCGTGGCGGCAGCCCTGACTCCATCGCCCCCCACTGCGAACATCCTCCGGAGCAGTCCTCATCCGTGGAGCACCGCCAGGGACTAGTCGTACTGGCGGAGGACCTCCTCCACCCGGGCGGGGGTGACCTTGCCGTGGGTTTGCCCGTCCACCACCATCACGGGGCCCAGGGCACAGCACCCCAGGCAGTTGACCCTGTGCAGGGTGAATCTGGAGTCAGGGGTGGTCCGGCCGGCTTGCACCCCCAGCACCTGCTCCACCTTCTCCAGGATGGTCTGGCCTCCGCGCACGTGGCAGGCTGTGCCCAGACAGACGCTCACCAGGTGCCGCCCCCGGGGCACCAGGCTCAATGCCTTGTAGAAGCTGGCCACCCGGTATGGATACGTGCGCGGCACTCCCAGCCTCTGGCTCACCCGCTCGAGAACCTCGCCGGGGAGCCAGTTGTATTCGTTCTGCACATCCAGCAGAACCTGGATGAGACTCCCCTCTTCTCCCGTGTAGCGGTCCAGGATCTCTTCCACCCGGTCGACCATTCCCTTACCCCTCCCTGCGGCCATCACCAATGACCTTGATCACTGCCACGCCTTTGCGGATGCGGCGCTGGGTCGGCACCGCCACCGCGGGGCACATGTTCCAGCACACGCCGCAACCGTTGCACCTGTCTTCCCGCACGTAGCGGGCGCGCTTGCGGATCTTCACCTTGAAATTGCCCACAAACCCGGAGACCTCCACCACCTCGCTGTTGGTGAAGAGGTGGATGCGCGGGTCCCTGGCCACCGCGCTGAGCTTGGGGGTCAGGATGCAGGCCGCACAGTCCAGGGTGGGGAAGGTCTTGTCGAACTGGGCCATCTGGCCTCCGATGCTGGGCTGGCGCTCCACCAGGTACACCTGGTAGCCGGCGGCCGCGATCTCCAGCGCCGCCTGGATGCCCGCGATGCCGCCGCCCACGATGAGGGTCGCCGGGTTAACCGGGACCCGCCTGGTTTCCAGGGGCTCGTGCCAGGCCACCCGCCTCACTGCCGCCGTCACCAGCGCCCTCGCTTTGTCCGTCGCCTGCTTCCTGTCCACCGTGACCCAGGAGCAATGCTCCCTGATGTTGGCCATCTGGAACAGGTAACGGTTGAGCCCGGCCGCCTCGCAGGCCTGCCGGAAAGTGGGCTCGTGCATGTGGGGGGAACAGGCCGCCACCACCACCCGGTTCAGGCCCAGCTCGCGGATGTCTTCCCTGAGCATGTGCTGCGCAGGGTCACTGCACATGTGCTCGTGGTGACGGGCAACGGCCACCCCCGGCAGCCCCCGGGCATATTCCGCCACCGCCGCCACGTCAACCGTGCCCGCGATGTTCGTACCGCAGTGGCAAACGTACACGCCGGTCCTGGTCTCCACTTTGTGCCCTCCTCCGCCGCATCAAATGGGGCAGGGGCAGGCAAACCGCCAGGTTTTACCGTGCCCCTGCCATGGACCGTCCCGATATATGGGGGATGAGGCTCCAGCTCCAGGCCATGGCCTTTCCCTCTTCCGCCGTCAGGTACTCCCGGCCCTGCGGGCGAAACCGTCCCTGCTGCCCTCTCCCGTGCCTACTCCGGAACCAGCGCCGCTCTCACCGCTTCCCACCACGGGATTGCCACCGCTACCGGTCTGTCCGTTCCGTGAATTCCAACTTGCCGGTCAACTTGTGGTTTGGGTCACATTATACCGGGGAAGTATTGCAAAACCATGACATAGGGGGTGACGCCTATCACGAGTCACTTGAATCTCTCTGGCGATTTCCTCGCACATTCTGACACGGAGCCTTTGTGACCATCGAAACAAGGTCCCACGCGCCTCCCCCGCACCCAGCACAGCACCCGGCCCCCCGCCCTGGGCAGCGGGATGGCATGAAATGCCCGGCCAAGCAGGTTATGCTAAGCGTGATGCCGAATAGCACCGAGGATCTCACGCGAGGGGGTGGGCAAATGGCGGAAATCCGCTGGGACCTGGTACCCATCGAGAAACCCGAGGATGCCAACATCATCCTGGGGCAGTCCCACTTCATCAAGACGGTGGAGGACCTCCACGAGGCCATGGCCAACGCCGGGGGCAGTATCCGGTTCGGGATCGCCTTCAATGAGGCATCCGGCCCCTGCCTGGTCCGCTGGACGGGCAACGACCCTGAACTGGTGGAGATGGCCCGGCAGAACTGCCTGCGCCTGGGGGCCGGGCACATATTCCTGATCATCATGCGCCAGGGATTTCCCATCAACGTTTTGAACAGCATCAAGCAGGTCCCCGAGGTGTGCCGGATCTTCTGCGCCACCGCCAACCCGGTGCAGGTACTGGTAGCCGAGACCGGCCAGGGCCGGGGCGTGGCCGGTGTGATCGACGGCTTCCCCGTCCGGGGAACCGAAACGGAAGGGGACATTGCCGAACGCAAGGCCCTGCTGCGCCGGTTTGGGTACAAACTGTAAGGGGGCGCCGGCCTTGAAACGAATAGTAAGTGTTTCCCTGGGCTCCTCCAGCCGCGACCACGTGGCGGAAGCAGAAATCCTGGGCGAGCGGTTCCTCATCGAACGCCGGGGCACCGACGGGGACCTCCGCAAGGCGGTGGAGCTCATCCGCGAACTGGACGGCAAGGTGGACGCCTTCGGCATGGGAGGTACCGACGTGTACCTGGTGGTGGGAGACCGGCGCTTCCGCCTGCGGGCCAGCCGCCCCCTGGTGGAGGCCGCGCGGGTAACGCCCATGGCGGACGGCTCCGGCCTGAAGAACACCGTGCAGCGGCTCACCGTTGAATACCTGCAGGCGGAGCTCAGGTATCCCCTGGCCGGCAGGACCGCCTTCGTGGTGTGCGCCGTGGACGCCTACGGCCTGGCCGAGAGCCTGGACCGGGCCGGTTGCAGGTTGATCATGGGGGATTTCCTCTATACCCTGGGCCTCAACATCCCCCTGCGCACCATGAGCGGACTGCGGTGGGCGGCAGCCCTGCTGGCTCCCATCATCACCCAGCTTCCCATGAGCATGCTCTACCCCACCGGGCAAAAGCAAACGGAACGCCGCGCCCGGCCCCCCTTTACCCGCTACTACCAGGAGGCCGACATCATCGCGGGGGACTGGCACTACATCTACCGGCGGCTGCCCGACTCGCTGCCCGGCAAAGTAGTGATCACCAACACCGTGACGACAAAGGATGTGGAGGAGTTACGGCAGACGGGCGCGGAACTGCTGCTCACCACCACCCCCGAATTCCAGGGTCGCTCCTTCGGGACCAACGTTCTGGAGGCGATCTTCGTCACCCTGCTCGGGAAGCGCCCCCAGGAGGTGCAGCCCGGCGAATACGAGCGGCTGATGGCGGACATGGGATATCGTCCCCGGGTGGTGAGGCTGCAAGCATCCGGCCCGACCAATCCATGAGCCGGGGAAGCACCCACCAGAAGAGGGCCAGCTGGATCAGGTACGTGGAGGCCCGCACCACGGCCACAGGCACCCAGGGCGGGACAATCCAGGTGGAAACGGGACTGGCCAGCCCGCAGGCAATGGTCAGGTTGTAAAAGGGATGGGCCATGGCCGCGGGGAGGAGGGTCCCCGTGCGCCGCGTGATGACTCCCATGGCCAGGCCGAACCCGCCCGAAAACAGGACGTACATCAGGAGAGGCAGGGGCTGGGGCGGGAACAGGTGGTAGTTGATGTGGAATATCCCGAAGAGCAGCGCCTGGCCGAGGAGCGAGCCCAGCTGTCCCAGGGGCTGCTCCCACCTGCGCAGGAGGTAGCCCCGGAAGAACAGCTCCTCAGCGAAATTCCCCTGCAGAAACCTGAAGGTCAGCCCCAGAACGGCCAGACCGGCGACCTCGGGTTTCGCCCACCCCACCCGGAATGAGCCCACGAACACCAGGTCCGCCAGCAGGTAGGATGCCGTGATCAGCACCCAGATCCACAGGCAGGCCAGCAGCCCCAGTCCCAGTTGCTTCCCCAGCCCCGGGCGGCGCAACCCCAGGTCTTCCCAGTTCCAGCCCTCGTACCCCAGCGCCGCCGCCAGGGTGAGGACCAGCATGGGCCCTTTGCCCCAGATCTGCCCCGTGGTGCCGAATATGTACAGGCGCAAAGCCATGATGGCGGCGAACAGGCAAAGGGGTACCAGCACGGCCTGCGCCCGCGCGTCGCCCAACCCCCGCCCTCTCCCGGGGTCACGGCGGCGATACCACCAGAAGAATGCCACGCCGGCCCCTGAAAGCAGGTATTCGTAGGCAAGGGCAACCCTCAGGCCGCCCCTCGTGGCCGCCAGGAAATCCAGGATTCCCAGCAGCCCGTACCCCGCCAGCACAATGACCAGGAACCACCCGCCGGTTTTCAGACCCTGACCCCCATCTCTTCTTCCACGGCATCCAGGAAGGCCTGGTCGTCGGTGTACCGCCGCGCCTGAGCCAGGCAGGTTTCGATCACCTGCGCGCGGTGGCGATGGTCTACCCGGAACGTCCTGGCTGCCCGCAGGAAGTCGATCTCCTCCAGCCCGTCCGCGCCCCGATCGAAAGCCAGCCGCTTGGCACGGGTAACCAGTTCCTCAAGTTCGGCCCCCGAAAAGTTGGTGGTGAGGGGAACCACCTCCTCGGCCAGGAACCGGCGCAACCCGTCCTCGGGGATGGCCAGCGGCGGCCGCCGGCGCGAGGTGCCCGGCTTCAGCCCCAGGTGGACGAGGAGGATGTCCAGCCGGGCCGCCTCCCCGGGGTAAAGGAAGGGTATCTTGTAGTCGAAACGCCCCGTGCGCAAGAAGGCCTCGTCGAGCTGGTCGGGGACGTTCGTGGTCCCGACGATGATGGCCTCCCGGTCGGGTTTCCCCAGCCACTCCAGGAACTGGGAAAACACGCGCCGGGTTTCTTCCCCCGCGGAGTCGGTGGCCACGCCCCGGCGGCCGAAGCGGTCGATCTCGTCCACGAATACCACCGCCGGAGACATCTTTTCCGCCAGGGTGATGGCGTTCTTCATCTTCTGGCCCGACTCGCCCAGCCACTTGGAATAGATGTTTTCGGTCACCAGGTGGATGAAGGGGAGCTGCACCTCGCTGGCCAGGGCAGTGGCGAACAGGCTCTTGCCAGTTCCCGGCGGGCCGAAGAACAGGATGCCCTTGGGAAGGGGGAGGGCGTAGCGGCGGGCCCGATCCGCGTACTTGAGCACGTTGATGACGTACTTATGGATGAAATCCTTGATCACATCGTAGCCGCCGATGTCCCCGAAACCCAGGGCGGGCTCCTGCACCTCCAGGACGCCCGACTTCTTCACCAGTTCGGACTTAAGGTCCTTGATCACCCGCAGGTCGAAGCACTGGGTGCGGAAGTACGACTCCAGAAGCACGCTCTCCATCTGGTGCAGGTTCAGGCCGCCGGTGCCCATCACGATCTCTTCCACCCGGGCATCCTCCAGGGGGACTTCCAGCTCCCGGGCGGTGGTCCTCACCATATGGGCACGTTCCTCCCGGCTGGAGGGATCCACGGACACGATAACCGTCAGTTCCCGGGTGTAATCATCCAGCACGCGGTCGGCATCGGCCGTCACCAGGATGACGGTGGATCCCTTGGCGATCACGGCGGGGTCGATGGCCCACGCCCGCAGGGCGCTGCAAAGGCCCGTTTCGTGTTCCCGGTTCTCGGAGAGGTTCTGGATAATGAAACATGTGCGCCAGCTCTTGAGCTGGGAATCCACCTCTTTGAGGGCGGCCTTGAAGAATTGAAGCTGGATACCGGTGTCTTCCCGGGTACCCACGCGCTGGGCGAGGGGGCTCGCCCCCACTTTCTTGCGGAAGGGCTCGAACTGGGGACCCGAGGACGAATCCACCAGGCGGCCCAGCCCCTCCCACTGGTCGTACACGAAGATGTAGTCGTAGCGCGCCTCCGGCTGCCGCAACAGGTACTCCTTGAGCTGATGCAGCCGCTTGGGATCCGAGGTCTCAAAGACGATCACGGGCGAGTAGTTGCTCCTGCGTTTGAGCAAACCCCGCGCTATCCACCCGGTATCCAACTGGAGATACAGGGACAACTCTGGCCACCCTCCGTTCGCCAACCGCAATCCGGGCGATAAAACCCCGGTTCGCTCCGCGCCGCAACCCGCTCCCTCAGCCGCAAACGGCGCGCCGGCGCACCCGCAATACCAGGCCAAGGGCGCGCAGCCTGTGCTCCAGCGCCTCGACCGCCCCTTCCCCCGCCCGCTCGTACACCTCCAGGCCGGAAGGACCCACCACCACCTCGACGATGGAGGGTCTGACCTCTGCGGTGCCGCGAACGCCGTCCGGCACCTGCGGACGCCCGCACGCCGCCTGCCCGCATGCCGGCCTGCTCACGGGGTCCCCTGCCCGCGGGCGGCTCACCGGGTGCCCACCTGCCGGCGGGCCCCTTCCCGTTCTTCCTCGGGCTCCCTGGTCTCGGCGGCCGTCTCTTCCTCGGATTTCATCCTCACCTGCAGGGGGAGGGCCACCAGCCCCATGGACCGGAGGGCGCGGCGGAGCATCTCCGCCTCGTCCTCGCACTCCTTCCCCAGGAAACCGATGAAATCCACGGTGATCCGCCCCTGCCGGTCCACGGTCACCTGAATCTCGCGGGGCAACCCTTCACCCCCCATCATGAGCAGCACATTTCCCAAAGGCACCCGGCCATAGCACCGGGCCCGGGCCAGGCCGGCCCGGAATC
Organism: Bacillota bacterium; assembly: GCA_040757085.1. Taxonomy (NCBI): domain Bacteria; kingdom Bacillati; phylum Bacillota; species Bacillota bacterium. Next base: position 12,942 of record JBFLXJ010000033.1, read on the forward strand.
ACAGTGTCCCGCGCACGAGCACCAGCTTGCGATCGGGACCCTGGTCGGTGATTTCCTCCAGTTCTACCTGGTAGTTCATCTCCTGCAGGGCACGGGCAACGGCCAGGGCGCTGTAATTCTGCTGGATGGCCTCGCAGAGGCTGCGCACCACCTGCTCGTATCCCCCGTAGGCGTCGTACATGAACCGTACTTCTCCCGTTGCCCGGGAGACCTTGATCCCCAAACCCCGGGGGAACTCGGGGGTTATCAGAGCGAAGTCCACATCGTAATGTCGGCCAAAGTAATCAGCGATCCGGCGCGTGACCCGGCCTCCTTTTTCTTCGGCCACCGTCTCCACGGCCTGCCGCAGGATCTCCCATCCCGGCAACTGTTCAATGGACCGGCCCGGCTCCGGCTGTCCCAGACATATCTCCGTGCTGTAGGTGGCCACCTGACTCATCGGCCCCACCTCCTGCGCTCGCCAAAGCACTACTCCAGGCGGGTGGGCTCCTCGGACCGCAGATCCCGCCTCCGCCGCCAGTCGGTCAGACCCTGCCGGATGCGGAGCAGATCCTGGCGCAGGGCATCCCTCTCAGCATTCAGGGCTCCCTGACGCTGGCGCAACTCGTCCAGTTGCCGGTTGGGTTGGGCCAGGGTGCGGGCCAGAAGTTGCAGTTCCACCAGATATCCCTGGATCTGCAACTGCTCGCGGCGGACGGGATCCGCCTCCCCCACCATCAGGCCCTCCACTTCCCGCCGGCGCCGCTCCAGTTCCGCCTCGGAGAGGCCGGCCAGCTCCTGCTGCCACTGCTGCACCTTGGTAGCCCGGATGCGGGCCACTCCGCCACCCTGCTCCCACTTCTCCACCGCCGCCCGCAGCTGCCACTGCCGGTCCATCTTCTCCCGGTTGGCGTGCTCCACTTCTCGCTGCCGGGCAGCAAGCGCTTCCAGTTCCCTTTCCACCTCGGCGAGCCGCACCAGGCACTCGTCCTCGCGCCGCTTCCATCCTTCCAGTTCGTCCACGGTGGGCTTGCCCCGGGAGTGCTTCCAGACTTCAGCCATCACCGTCCCCAGCAGGATGAACAGGGGAACCGTGATGGCTGCGCCCGCCAGCACCTGGACGGTACGGCTGGAAGAGGGAAGCAGCGCCCGGGATATCACCTGGGCAGCCGCCGCACTGCCCGCGAACACACCTGCCAATCCTGCCAGACTGGACTTCGTGTAGCGGTATCCGGTGGCCAGGTTGACTGCCCCGGCTATAACCAGCCATATGAACAGGACAGCCCCGATCGCAATGTACCACACGGGAGTGTGCCCCCAGGTTACTATAACAAAAGAAGTGAGTTCCCGGCAAGGACGGCCGTGCCGGATTACCCGCCCCCGGCGATGCGCTGGTAGTATCTCCTGCTCCGCTGCCAGCGATACAGAGAACAAACGCCACGTGGTCCGGGCACGGGGGACAGGGGTGCCCGGCATCCGGGTAAACGCGCTGCGAGAGGCCGGCCTACATCTCGCCGCGCTGCTGGAGGGTGCGCACCTTTTCCAGTTCCCGGAATACCAGCCGCCTTCCCTCTTCAGACTGCCACCAGTTGTCCCGCCTTACCTCCGGACGCCCGTCCGGACAGCACAGAGCCCTTACCCCGGGGAAATAATGCTCGAAGATGAGGCGGGCCCGGCGCATGTGCAATGGTGCGGACACAAGGAGCACCGTATCCTGCGGCAAAAGCCCCAACTTCTCGAGCAATTCCCGCCCCATGGCGACGTTTTCCTCTGTGTTGGCGGAACGCATTTCCAGGATGAGATCTTCCCGCGCCACCCCCTGTTCCAGGGCCAGGCGGCCCAGGAATTCTGCCTCCGTCTGCCCCAGTTCCCGATTGTAACCGCCCGCTATGAGCACCCGGGGAGCCAGCCCCCGGCGGTACAGATCGGCAGCTCGCAGGGCTCGAGCCTCGTTGCGGCCCCCGAATACAAAGATGAGCTCGGCGACCGCCGGCTCATCTTCCAGGAACAGGAACTCAGTAATGTCCGCTATCGTCATCCCCTCGTACAACCTGGGGATGGGCCAACCCTTGATCAACCTGCACCACCGTCCCTTTCCAGTATTGGACTCAGGGGCTCACCGACGGGAAAAATCATCCTGGGGCAGGGAGGCTCCCGCCGGAATTGCGCAGCGTCTCCACCAGGGATCGGGCAAAACAACAAGGCAGCCCAGCATGATCACACCGGCTGCCAGCAGGAACCCTCGGAACGTACTCATTTCGTATGGCAATCACGCCACCCCCCGGGCGGCCTCCCACCGTGTATTTTCACCCTCACCTCCCGGTTTTCCTCCTTTCCCTGGCAGCAAATTGACCGGCCACCGGCCGGCACGTTAGAATGGGTACCACAGGGAGATGCGCCCACCTGGGGCAGCTGGGGTACATCCCCAGGACGGGTTCTCCGCATACGGGGGGTAGGCAGCAGGTGCACATCGAGGTCAAGTTCTTCGCCCTGGCCCGCGACCTGGCCGGGGCGGCGGAGACGGCCATCGACGTCCCGGAAGGGACCACCCTGGGCCAGGCCTGGGACGAGATAATCCGCAGACATCCCGGGCTGGCCAGGTACAGGGAAGAGTTCCTCCTCGCCGTCAACCGGCGGTTCGCCCCCCTGGATCGGGTGCTGGCGCCGGGCGACGTGGTGGCAGTCGTCCCCCCCGTCAGCGGGGGGAGCCACTACCGGGTAACCCCGGCGCCGCTGGAAGTGAGAGAGGCGGTGGATGCGGTACGGCACCCCGAAGCAGGTGCGGTGGTCATTTTCATCGGTACCGTACGTGAGTGGACGGGGGATACCCGGACCCTGGAGGTAGAATACGAGGCCTACCCGGAAATGGCGGAGGAACAACTGGCCGCCATCGGCGAGGAAATCCACCGCAACTGGGACGTGCGGGGCGTGCACATCGTACACCGTCACGGTCGGCTGCACCCGGGCGAGGACAGCGTTGTGATAGCGGTGTCAGCACCCCACCGTGCGGACGCCTTCGCCGCCTGCCGGCACGCCATCGACCGCATCAAGGAAATCGTGCCCATCTGGAAGAAAGAGACCACCGGGAGCGGCTCTCGCTGGATCCGCCAGGAGGGATGAGGATGCTGGCAGCGCTGGCCGGTGTGTTGGGCCTGGTGGTGGGAAGCTTCATCAATGTCCTCATATGGCGGCTCCCCCGGGGGGAATCGGTGGTGCGTCCCTCCTCGCACTGTCCCTCCTGCGGCCACCGGTTGGCCCCCCGTGACCTGGTACCCATCCTGAGCTGGGCGTTGTTGCGCGGCCGCTGCCGGTACTGCCGGGCTCCCATCCCGGCCAGCTACCCCCTGGTGGAGGCGGTGACCGGGGCGACTTTCGCCGCCCTGGCCGCCGTGCACGGCCTCCACTGGCGCACCGCAGGATATGCTGTCCTGGCCGCCATCCTCATCACCGCTGCCGGCACCGACATGAGGCTGCGCCTCATCCCCAACCGGCTCACCATCCCCGCCATCGCCTTCGCCCTGGCCTGGTCCGCCGCCGTGCAAGTCCCCCACCTTACCAGCAGCCTGCTGGGACTGGCCATCGCCGGGGGCCTGTTCCTGGTCATCGCCATGCTCAGCCGGGGCGGCATGGGCGGGGGCGATGTCAAGCTGGCGGCTGCCGTGGGGGCTTTCCTGGGCCTGCAGTACTCCCTCCTGGGCCTCTTCCTGGCCTTCATCTTCGGGGCCGTGGTGGGGCTGATCCTCATGGCCCTGGGTAAGAAGAGGAGGAAAGACTACATCCCCTTTGCCCCTTTCATCGCGGCCGGTTGCCTGGCCGCCATGCTCTTCGGCGATCCCATCCTCCACTGGTACCTCAGGATGCCCCGCTGACTGCGGCGGCCTCAGCGCCCCGCACTGGCGCCCGAGCGGGCCCCGCCTGCCATCACCCGGTACCACCGGTATTGCATAGCATACCTGCGAGGTGAAGCAGGTGAGCAAGAAATGGGGACTCGCCCTGGGCGCCGGCGGGCTGCACGGAATCGCCCACCTGGGGGTATTCCGGGCCCTGGAGGAGGCGGGGCTGCGTCCCGACCTGGTGGCCGGCACCAGCGCGGGAGCCATTGCGGCGGGCCTCTATACGGCGGGAGCCAAACTGCAGGATACAGCCAGTACGATCGCCAGCATGGCCACGCCCCAGATGCTTGACTTCGCCGGGGGATTGCGCAGTATGGTGCCCGGGGTTATCCTGACCCGCACCGGGATCATCCAGGGCGACCTGATCGAAAGCACTTTCGAGCGCCTCACCGGGGGACGCACTCTGGCGGACGCCCGGCCCCCCGTGGCCATCGAGGCAGTGGATATCGAGACAGGCGAACTGGTAATAATGTCATCCTTCGTGCCTTCGGGTCCCATGCCCCTGGCCCGCACCGTCTTCCTCACCGACGTCCGTCTCTCCCAGGCCATGCGCGCCAGCATGTCAATTCCCGGCGTGTTCGTGCCCAAACAACTGGCGGGCCGGATCCTGGTGGACGGGGGCGTGCGCGACATGGTCCCCACCGCAGTACTCAGGGCCATGGGGGCTCAGGTGGTGGCGGCGGTAGATCTGCTCTCCGGACAGGAGCAGCGGGTCGAGGTGAACGGCTTCGCACAGGTGATCATGAGGGCCCTGGGCCTCCTGGAACGCGAGATCGTCCGAGACCGCCTGGACACCTGGGCGGATGTGGCAATCACCCCGGTTTTGCCACCCCTTTCCTCGTTAGACCGCGAAGCCATCGAGCAACACATCCGCCTGGGCGAGGAGGCCGCCCGCGCCAGCATCCCCCGGATCCTCCGCCTCCTCCGCTAAGCCTGCAGCCCACACACTGCGGCAAAACAGGCACCCCCCTCTGTCTGGCTCCGGTCGTCCAGTACCGAGGGGGGCCATTTGCTGAATCCATACGGCTGGGGCTCCGATGCGCCTTGCTTTGCCGGGCATTCTCGCCCCGAAACCGTTCATAACCGTGGCTTTGGTGTCGGAGGGGGGACTTGAACCCCCACGGGATATCCCATACGCCCCTCAAACGTACGCGTCTGCCAGTTCCGCCACTCCGACACCTGCGTTCCAAGGAACATTATAACACGGGACTTTGCCCTGTCAACGCCAGCTCGGCTCCAAGTACATTCACCATGGCAACCGCAAGGCGAGGAATGAAAATGAAGCGGTGGCGCACGCTAACAAAGCGACGGGAACACCGCGCTACGATTGAGGAGGACTGCACCGGCCATGAACGGAGCAGGAGAACCCTCGTGGAAGCGGCGCGCGCTGGCGGCCGGGCTGGGGCTGTTGCTGGCGGTGGGTGCTTCAGCCCTGACGCTGGTGGGGGATGCATCCGCCCAGCCGACCATCGGGTGGGGCGACACCGGCCCCTGGGTGGTGAACCTGCAGTCACGACTGAGCGAGTGGGGATATTACTTCGGGCCCATCGACGGATATTACGGCTATCAGACGTATGCCGCAGTGGTGTACTTCCAGCAGACCAATGGACTAACACCGGACGGTATCGTGGGTCCTGCCACCTGGGCCGCTCTGGGCCTGGCCGCGCCCGCGCGGTACACGGTTTCCCGCGGGTATTCCCGCTCCGATGACGTCTACCTGCTCGCCCGCATCATAGCCGGCGAGGCAGAAGGCGAGCCGTTCGAGGGAAAGGTGGCAGTGGCGGCGGTGATCCTGAACCGGATGAAGAACCCCAGGTTCCCGGGTAGCCTCTCGGGCGTAATTTTCCAGCCTGGCGCCTTTGAATCGGTGGACAACGGACGGATCTGGTACACCCCCATCACCAATGAAGACATCCAGGCCGCTCAGGCGGCGCTGAGCGGATGGGACCCCACATACGGCAGCCTCTACTTCTGGAACCCAGCCAAGCCCGTCAACCCCTGGGTGTGGAGCCGGCCGGTGGTGCGCTGGATAGGAAGCCATGTCTTTGCCCGTTGACGTCCGGGCCAGCATGCCGGGGCAGATTGGTAGGCCGGGAGGACCGGGAGGCTGGGGAGACAAAAGCCCCTGGGAGGATGCCTGAATGGAACGGCGGCGTGACATATTGAGGTGGTCTCTCATCGCCCTGCTGGCCGTGGCGGTGGGGCTGGGGATCCCGTGGGTGGCCAAACAACACCTGGCCCTGACCAGGGCCCAGGCAGCCCTGCGGGCGTCCCGGCAGATGGCCTACTCGGGGTTCCTCACCCAGGTGGAGAACCTGGAGGTGTTGCTGGCCAAGGCCCTGGCCAGTTCTGCCCGTGATCGGCAGATCATGCTCCTTTCCCGTATCGCGGCCGAGGCGGACGGTGCAGGTCTCAACCTGGCCCAACTCCCCTCGGCGGGGCACGATCTGGGGGTGGCCCAGAAATTCCTCAAGCAGGTAAGCGGATACTGCCAGATCCTGGCGCAGCAGCTCGTGCGGGGACAACCCCTTTCACCGGACCAACGCAACATCCTAGCTGACCTGCATAACCTGGCCGGTCAGGTAGCGCAGGCCATGCATTCTGCAGGCCGACCCACCACCTCATCTCCCGGCGCAGCGCACGCCCAGGCTGCCGAACAGGGAACCACCGAGGGCGCCCCCAGCCCGGAGGTTATCCGCAGCTGGCTGCAGGCGGCAGCCCGCCAGCTGGAAAGCTTCCCCGGCCTGGTATACGATGGTCCTTTCTCCGAACACCTGGAGCAACTCAAGCCCACCCCGCTTCCCGGGGCCCCCGTGAATGCCACCCAGGCGGCCACGCTCGCCCGCGCTTTCCTGGGGCTGGGACCGGAGGTGAGGCTGGCCGGCGTAAGTGCGGTCACCGGGCCCGTGCCCGCCTACTCCGTACGCTTCCGGCCTGCGGGAACCAACCGCGAAATAGTGGTGGACGTCAGTCAGGCCGGTGGTCACATCCTGTGGATGCTCGACCAGCGCACCGTCGGTACCCCCACCATCGACCGGGCCCGAGCGCTGCACGTGGCCACGGACTTCCTGCGCACGCGCGGCTTCCCTCCCGCGGTGGTGACGGGCTGGCTGCGGGAAGGAGATCAGCTAACCTTCTCTTTTGCTCCCCTGCTGCGCCCCGATGGTTCCCTCCCCGACTGGCCTGCCGATACGGGAGCTCCGGCACCGGCGGGGACCATCGTTATGTACCGCCAGACCATCAAAGTGAGGGTGGGGCTGGACACAGGACGCATATCGGGCCTGGACGCCGTCGCTTACTGGCAGCAGAGCGGGGTACGCAAGCTTCCGCAGCCCAGGTTTGCCCCCGATGAAGCTGCGGCCCTGGTCAATCCGGGCATGAAGGTGCAACGGGTCTCCCTGGCCCTGATCCCCATCGGTGCCGACCGGGAGGTACTCACCTATGAAGTGCAAGCAAGCATGGGCGGTCAGGACGGGGCCCCCGGAGACGTCTTCCTGATCTACTACAACGTGGAGTCCGGCCGCGAAGAAGCGATATTCCAGTTGCAGGAGAATGAAACCGTACGCCTCGCCATGTAGGGTCACCAGACTCCGGTGATAGACAGGCAACCGGCGTCTCTGCCACAGGGGAGGAAGCCGCCCGCTCCGCGGGGAATAAGCGGAGGCGGTGGTGTGTTCATGTACTTTACGTCGCACGCCCTGGTGGGAGCGGCACCGGGAACCAGTACCGGTTCGCCCGGCGGAGCAGTGGTGGCGGGGCTCTTCTCACCCCTCTCGCCCTGCTATTCCTCGTGACCCGGTGACACCCTCCCGGGGATTTCGGCTGCCGAGCGCCGAAAGGGCAACGCCAGGTTCCGCCCGCCGGTCGGTTCGCAAGGGGGGTGGAGTATGTTCGAAGTGAGAGAGGTGGCGGCGGCTGCGATCGACGAGGTCAACCGGATGTGCCTGCCGGCCGGCCTCAAGGAGGGGCCCGCCCTGGACGCGGTATTACAGCGAAGCGCAGCGGCGCACGCGCAGGCGGAGGCAATGGGGGCCAGGGTTTTCGGAGCGTTTCTGAAGGGAAGGGCGGTGGGGCGTGTCGAGGTAATGCCGATCGAGGCCGCTCCCCTGCCCCTCGAAGGAAGCAATCTGTGGGTGATCCGCTGCCTGTGGGTACTGCCCCCGGCGGAGAGAAAGGGCATAGGCAGGGCACTGCTCGGCCGCGCCCTGGATGCGGCCCGGGGCTCGGCCGGCGTGGCCGCCCTCACCTTCCCCGACTGGATCCCGGTTTCCTTTTACGAGAAGCACGGGTTCAGGACCGTGGAGACGCGCGGGGATCACATCCTCCTGCTCAGGGCGAACAACCCGGCCGCACGCGTATCCCTGGCACCGGCGCAAAGGGCGCCCCGGGGGACCGATTCCGCCGTCCACGTGGAAGCGGTTCTTTCCATGCGGTGCCCGTGGCTGATGCTCACCTACAGGCGCATGCTGGACATTGGCCGCGAAATGTCATCCCGGGTAGTGACGACCGAACGCTACATTAGCAACCGGGCGGATGCCCTCGCCTTCGGAGAAGAGAATATCTACATCGACGGCCGGCCCCTGGAAGGGGCACCGAACTCCGACACATTCCGCCAGCAAGTGCGGCAGCAACTTCAGGCCAAAGGACTCGTCTGACCGCCCGGCTCTGCGGTCGACACCTCGGGTGCGGGCTCGAGCACGTCGGGCCTGCCTCGGGCCAGCCAGTACCGGGCATGGAGATCCGCACACTCCTGCGCCAGGACCGGGTCCGGGCAGGCCACCACCTCCATGCCATCGCGGTGCCTGCGCATATAGGGGTTGGCCCCGAGCAGGTCCGCAGCGCCCGCGCGGCGGTCCGGCGCGGCCCAAACCAGTCCCCCCAGGTGCAGCATGACCGCCATGCCCAGACACATGGGGCAGGGCTCCACGGTGCTGTAAAGCGTCCAGTCCGAGCGCGCCTCCGGGCCCAGGCGGGAAATGGCCCGGCGCAGGGCTACCACTTCGGCGTGGGCGGTGGGGTCGCGCCGGCGGGCCATCTGGTTGTGACCCCGGGCGATGATCCGGCCTGACCTGTCCACGATGACCGCACCTATGGGGATCTCACCCTCGGCCCAGGCCTTCCGGGCTTCTCGTAACGCCTCGGCCAGGAACCTGCGGTGATCCGGCAACTCATCGCCCCCCGGGGGACGTTCGCCCCGGACCGCTTCTCCTCCTGCTCCTGGCCGCCCGTCCGCTGAAGGACACCAGCCGCCCGCCCAGCATCACCCCCAGGTGTTCGCAGTAGTCGGCCTCGTCCATGTAGTGGGTGGTAACCAGAACGGTGGTACCGCCGTCGGCCAGGTCGTAGATCAGATCCCAAAACCGGCGGCGGGAGCCGGGGTAATGAAGCCGCGGGACACTTGACAAGGGTGGGGGGAGAGGTGTAACTTAGCGTCAACAACCCCATATCGCCCAGAGGCGGGGAACGAGACTAGTAACCCCGAAGCGAGGCGCAGAGAGCCGGGGGAAGGTGCAAGCCCGGTGCTGAGCTCGGGGCGAATGGACTCGGGAGCTGCAGGCGAACGGCTGGTAGTCTAGTAGCTTTTGCCGGAGGGGCACCGTTAGCGAAGCCCAGGGTATCGCCGTGGTCCGGCCGTACCCGTCAGAGATGGTCAGCCGCCACGGGCGGCGACCAAGTAAGGTGGCACCGCGAAGGTTCCGACCTCTCGCCCTTATACCGGGCGAGAGGTCTTTTTTATGGACCAGCGGGGCTGCGGCGGCGCGATGGGCTGGGGGTCGAAAGGAGGATGATCGCGGTGAAGAGTATCCTGCGGAAGCTGGCCCAGGGGTTGGAGTTGAATCAAGCGGAGATAGACGAGGTGGTCTTCGGGATCAAGGAGGATCGTTTTCCTGCCACCCAGGTAGCGGGGTTCCTGATGGCCCTCCTGATGAAGGGCCCCACCACGGCGGAGATAGCCGGCATCGCCCGGGCGATGCGGCGGGCCTGCGTGACCATCAAGCCCCGGGTGAACGGCGAGCTGACGGACACTTGCGGCACGGGGGGCGGGCTCACCACTTTCAACGTGAGCACCGCCAACGCCCTGCTCTCCGCGGCCGCCGGGGTGAAGATCGCCAAGCACGGCTCGCGTTCCATCTCGGCCTCCTCGGGGAGCGCCGACGTGCTGGAGGCTCTGGGCATACCCGTGGAGCTGGAGCCTCGGGAGGCGGAGAGGCTCATCGAGCAGGTGGGCTTTTCCTTTCTGTACGCGCCCCGCTTCCATCCCGTGATGATGAAGGTGTTCGGGCCCGAGAACGACCTGGGAATCAAGACCATCTTCTTCACCATCATCGGCCCCCTCATCAACCCCGCCGACGCCAGGCGGCACGTGCTGGGTGTCTACCAGCCGCAGCTGGTGGAGCAGGTGGCCGAGGTGGTTCGGGAGATCGGCCTCACCCATGCCATGATCGTCCACGGGTTGGACGGGGTGGACGAGATTTCCCTCCTCGGCGAGACCAAGATCGCGGAGGTCAGGGAAGGACGCATCGAGCATTACACCGTCGCTCCGGAGGATTTTGGCCTGAGACGCTGCGCCCTGGAAGAGGTCCGGGGAGGCAGCCCGGAGTACAACGCCCAGGTTATCCTGAACATCTTCACCGGCCGCGACACCGGTCCCCGGCGGGATATGTTGCTCCTCAATGCGGCGGCCACCTTCGTGGTGGCGGACAAAGCGAGTTCTCTGGAGGAAGGTATGGAGCTGGCGCGGGAGACCCTGGAGTCCGGCCGGGCCCTGGCCAAGCTGGAGGAGATCCGGAGTTGCGCCCGCGAGCTAAGGGGTGCCCGGAATTGAACCTGGTGGAAGCGATAGCGCAGGCCCGGCGCCGGGGAGTAGCGCCGGTAATCGCTGAAATCAAGCGCCTGATTCCCAAGCTGGCCGAAGAAGGGCGGGGTCGGGACGATCGGGACGCTGCTCTCCTGGCCGGGTGGTACGAAGAGGGCGGGGCGGCGGGGATTTCGCTGGTGACCGAGCGCCGGCACTTCGGGGGTCAGCCGGAGGCGGATGTCCCCGCCGTTTTACGGGCCACCTCCCTGCCCTTGCTGATCAAGGACTTCATCCTCGATCAGGCGGGGGTCGATTATTACGCCGCCCTGGTGGCGGCGGTATGCCCCGCTTTCCTCTCCCGGGTGGCCCTGCTGCTCATCGCCCATCACCTGGACGACCGGCTCCCCGACCTCCTGCGCTACACGCACCGGCGGGGCATGCTGGCCCTGGTGGAGACCCGGGGGCCGGAAGACCTGCGCTACCTGGCGGGAGCTGACTCCGCGCCGCGGCTGGTGGGCATCAACAACAAGGACATCGACGAACTGGAGAGAGGGGAAAACGTGGTGCGCGTCAACCAGGAAATGATTTCTCGCTACCGGCGGGTCGTGGGGGAGGCGGTGATCGTGAGCCAAAGCGCCCACCGGAGTCCGGCGGACGTGCGGCGTTCCCTGGCGGCGGGCGCCGATGCGGTCCTGGTGGGCACTGCCTTCCTCCTGGCCGAGCAGCCGGCGGACGCCGTGGCCAGCTTCGTGCGGGCCGGGGAGGAGAGTGGCGGGGAGCAAGACGCTGGGGAGAAAGGCGCCGGGGAGGGAGGACGGTGACCAGGGTGATGGTCTGCGGCAGCCGGGAGGAGGCAGACATCGACCTGCTGGTGAAGGCGGGGGTGGACGCCATCGGGCTTATCACCGAGGTCAAGCAGGTCCTGCCCTGCAACCTGTCCCGCGCCCAGGCCCGGAGGCTGGCCGCCCGCATCCCTCCCCTGATTTCCGTTGTGCTCGTCCTCACCGAGGAGCGGGTAGAGGAAGTGCACCGCCTGGTGGAGCACGTCCGCCCAGATGCCGTGCAACTGCACGGGTTCAACCGCCCGGAGGAAGTGGCCGCCCTCAAGGAGAAGGTCCCCGTGCGCGTCGTCAAGACCGTGCACCTGCAGGGAGCCCGCGCGCTCGCGCAGCCGGAGGGCGGCGCGCTGGAAGCCCTGGTTGCCGGGTATCTGGAGGCCGGAGCTGATGCCATCTTGCTGGACAGTTACCACGAGGGTAAGGTGGGGGCCACGGGGAGGACGGTGGACTTCCAGGTGGCCCGGCACCTCCGGGATGCTATCTGGCCCCGGCCGCTCCTCCTGGCCGGCGGGCTGGATGCCGGGAACGTGGGGGAAGCCATCCGCAGGGTACGGCCCTTCGCCGTGGATGTGTTCACCGGGGTTACCCGCGAGGGGCGTCTGGACCCGCTCAAGGTGCGGGAGTTCGTGGCAGCGGTGCGTCGTTGCCCGGGGGAAGGGAGATGAGTGGGTTGGCGAATGAGCGCTTTTCGCTCCCCGACGAAAGGGGATACTTCGGCCCCTTCGGGGGGAGGTTTGTCCCTGAGGTCCTGATCCCGGCCCTGGAAGAGCTTGATCAGGCTTACCGGGAGGCCAGGGAGGATGCGGCCTTCCAGCAGGAGTTCGAGGAGCACTCGCGCCGCTGGTCGGGGCGGCCCACTCCCCTGTGGTTCGCCCGACGGCTCAGCCAAAACTGCGGAGGAGCCCGCGTCTACCTCAAGCGCGAGGATCTGGCCCACACCGGCGCCCATAAGATCAACAACGCTCTGGGCCAGGCGCTGCTTGCCAGGAGGATGGGCAAGAAACGGATCATCGCGGAAACGGGAGCCGGGCAGCACGGGGTAGCGGTGGCGGCGGCCTGCGCCATGCTGGGGCTAGAGTGCGTGGTGTACATGGGCGAGGAAGACGTCCGCCGACAGGCTCTCAACGTGTTCCGCATGCGCCTGCTGGGGGCGGAGGTCAGGCCGGTGGCGGCCGGGAGCAAGACGTTGAAGGACGCCATCAACGAGGCCTTCCGCGACTGGGTGACCAACGTCCGCACCACCCATTACCTCCTCGGTTCCGTGGTGGGGCCCCACCCTTACCCCATGATGGTGCGTGACTTCCAGTCGGTCATCGGCCGGGAAGCCAGGGAGCAGATGTTGGCGTTGCTCGGCCGCCTCCCCGATTACGTGGTGGCCTGCGTGGGAGGCGGCTCCAACGCCATGGGCATCTTCCACGCTTTCCTGGCCGACCCCGAGGTGAATCTGGTGGGGGTGGAAGCCGGCGGGAAGGGACTGGAGACCGGCCAGCACGCCGCCTCGCTCGTCGCGGGGCGGGTGGGGGTGTTGCACGGAGCCAAGTCCTACGTGCTGCAGGACGAGGCCGGCCAGATCGGTGCCACCCACAGCATTTCCGCCGGCCTGGACTACCCCGGGGTGGGACCCGAGCACAGTTACCTGAAGGAAACCGGTCGGGTGAAATACGTGGCGGTGGGCGACCGGCAGGCGCTGGAGGCCTTCGAGCTCCTCTGTCGGACGGAGGGCATCGTGCCGGCCCTGGAGCCGGCCCACGCCGTGGCCTACGCGGCGGAGCTGGCCGCCTCCCTGGATGGGGACCGGGTTATCCTCGTCAACCTTTCCGGCCGGGGGGACAAGGATATGGACATCGTGGCCGGGGCGAGGGGGGTGAAACTATGAGCCGGGTGGCAGCTGCCTTCGCTCGCCGCCGGGGCACCGTCCTCATCCCCTACCTTACCGTGGGGCACCCCAACCTGGAGACGACCCTGGAAGCGGTACCCCTTTTGGAGGAAAGCGGCGCCGACCTGGTGGAGCTGGGGATTCCCTTTTCTGACCCGGTGGCCGATGGCGTGACCATTCAGGAGGCCAGTTTCCGGGCCCTGCAGGGGGGCGTTACCCCCGGCCGGTGTCTGGAGGTGGCCGCCCGGTTGCGGGAGCGCGTCCGCTTGCCGCTCCTCTTCCTGACCTACTTCAACCCCATCCTCAGCTACGGCCTAGAAGCCTTTTGCGCCGCTTCCGCCCGGGCGGGCGTGGACGGGCTCATCGTCCCCGACCTCCCTCCCGAGGAGGCGATCGAGCTGGAGGAGGCCACCGCGCGCCACGGCCTGGACCTCATTTACCTCCTGGCTCCCACCAGCACAGAAGAGCGCGTCCGCCAGGTGGCGCAGCGCTCCCGGGGATTCATCTACCTGGTTTCGGTCACGGGGGTCACCGGCGCCCGGGAAAGCCTCCCGCCCGGACTGGGCGAGTTCGTAGCCCGGGTGAGGAAGTGGGCCTCCCAGCCTCTGTGCGTGGGGTTCGGCATCTCGACGCCGGAGCAGGCGGCGCAGGTGGCCCGGATCGCGGACGGGGTGATCGTGGGCTCTCGCCTGGTGCAGCTCCTGAGCTCGCGGCGGGAGTGGAAACCCCTGGTGTCTAAGTTCGTGCAGGAAATGAAGCAAGCTATGGTAGGAAGCACAGGATGCCCAGGAGGATCGTCATCGTAGGCGGGGTGGCCAGCGGCTCCAAGGCGGCCGTGCGGGCGCGCCGCTGCGATCCCACGGCGGAAATAGTGGTGCTTAGGAGGGGGTGTGAACCCCGGTGCGGATGCGATAACCCCTACCGGCGGTCCGGCGCGGTCCAAACCAGCCGCCCCACGTGCAGCATGACCGCCATGCCCAGACACGGCATGGAGGTGAGGGGCCGTTACTTGATGGAGCGGGGGTACAGGATAGCGGCCAAGGCAGCCGACAGGGCCAGGAAGATGAGCAGCACGGCGAGGTCGACGCCCAGCCAGCCGCGGGCACCGCTGAACAGGCCGCGGAGCAGGTTGACGGCGTAAGTCAGGGGGTTCACGTAGGCCAGGGGGCGTATCCAGTCGGGGATAGCCGCCAGGGGGTAGTAGGCGCTGGAGGTGAACATCAGGGGGGTCATGAGCAGGTTCATGAAGAGGTTGAAGGACTCGCTGCGCTCGATAATGGCTGAGGCGCCGATGGCAAACAGGGCCCAGGCCGTGGCGGAGAGTGCTGACACCCCCCATACCTGCAGGACCGCGCGCAGGGACCAACTCACCTGGCCGGCCAGCACCGGGACGGATATGAGCATGAGGGCGGAGTTCACCAGGATCACGTCGAAGACGGCCTTCGCCGCACCCGAGGCGAGCAGGGTAGCCCGGCGGAGAGGCAGGGCAAACAGCACCTCAAGCTGACCGGTGATCTTGTCCATCCATACCGACAAGCAGGCCTGCTGGGCCAGAGTCATGGAGTTGGTCACCAGCAGGCCCGGTACGACAAAAGCGGCATAGTTCATCTCCACAGTCCCCACCCGGATGCTCCCCACCGCCCGGCCCAGGGCGGGGGCGAACAGCAGGAAGGACAGGATCGGTCCCACCAGGACGGTGAGCCGCAGGGGCCATTTCAGCAGGCCCTGCAGGTCGCGGTAAAAGACGAGCCCGAACTCCCTAAGCACGGGTGTCCCTCCTTCCGAAGAGTTGCAGGTAGACCTCCTCCACGGTGGGAGCCCCCACCTGGAGCCCGGCCAGCCGGTGGCCCCACCCGTACAGGAGTGAGATCACCTGGGGCAGGCAGGCGCCGTTTCCCTGCAGTTGCAGGCGCAGGGTCAGCGGTTCGTGCGCCACAGCTTCCACCCGCAGGACGCCGTCCAGCATCCTCACCTTTTGCACCAGCCCGGGGACACCCCCGGCGGGTCCCTGTCCCGAGCCTTCCACGACCAGGGTGGCACTGGTCTGCCCCAACTCGTCGAGCAGGGCGCTCTTGGAGCCCCGCCAGACCACCCTGCCTTCCTGGAGGAAGCAGACCTCGTCAGCCAGCTCCTGCACCTCGTCCATGTCCTGGGTGGTGAGGAACACCGTGGACCCCCGTTCCCGGGCCTCCCGTATGCTGCTCCACACCGCCCGCCGCGCCACAGGATCCAGCCCGGTGGTGGGTTCGTCCAGAAAGACCACCCTTGCCGGGAGGGCAAGCACCCGGCCCACGTCCACCCGACGCCGCAAACCACCCGATAGCTCCGACGGCCTCTTGCGGGCGTGGGCGGCCAGGTCGAACCGTTCCAGGGCTTCGCGCGCCAGGCGTTTGGCCTTCCACGGTGAGAGGCCCCGCAATACCAGGTAGAGCCAGATATTATCGAACACGTTGAACTGGTGGGTAAGCCCTCCCCCCTGGGGAACCAGGGCAATGTGACGTCTCACCTGGAATGACTCGGTGCGTATGTCGTACCCGCAGACCCTGGCGGTCCCGGTGCAGGGCGGGATGGCCGTGGTGAGCATCCTCACCGTGGTGGTCTTGCCCGCACCGTTCGGGCCCAGGAGCGCGAATATGCACCCCTCCTCCACCGCCAGATCGAGTTCCCTCACCGCCCAGGTCATCCGGTACCGCTTGCCCAGGCGCTCCCCCTCCACGATCGCCACCCTCTCACCCCCGCGCCACCGGCCTCGCCGGATGCCCGCTGCACGCGTCAGGCGTCCGCCGACACACGACCGCAACGGGACCTCGGAGCAGCCCAACGCATGCCTACTGTCGCAGCGCAATATTCTCGCCGGTACGGCAGATACCTTCAACGCTTCACGCGCATCACCCCCATTCTCAAAAGCGGAAGGGGTCCCGCATAGCGACCAGGATCTGCTCAGGAACAAGAAATTGACAGATAGCAAAGGCTAGGGTAATGTACCAGCAGACCTTCCTTTCCGTGGTGACGAGGGCACCGGCCAAGGGGTCCACCGGTTGAGGTGATGGTCTTGGTCGGACTCCTTACACCCGAGGAGGTTGATCTGGCCCACCTCAGCGACGCGGAGCCCTATGACTGGGGGCCAGGTGGGCCGCCCAAAGGCAAACCGCTCCGGTACGAGCCCGGCGTTGGTGTCGTAATAGTTGACCAGAGGAACCAAGATGGTTAAGAGGGTCACGCCCCCGCGTCGCCGCAGGAACTGCAGGCCCTCCTGGCAACTCCCTTGCACTGCTCGATCAGACCAGAGCTGTGGACCTCGCGCGGGTTACCGCATACATAGGCGCGCTGCCACGAAAGGCGTATCAACCCGTACGCGACAGCATCCTGCGCATGCTGGCGCGCCCCAGGAGGACCCGGCGGGGCAAGAGGGAGTAACTGTCAGGCCCGCGGGCCGCAGTGACGACGTGCCCGGCGGGAGTCAATGGCCCAGGCGGCACAACCCGGGGGCTTTCAGGGGCCCCAATGCCGGCCACCGTTCCATGGGGGGTGGGAATCATGAACGCGGTGGTATTCGACCTGTTTCACACCCTGGTGGATCCCGAACAGTTTCGTCCTCCAGGCTTCGTGCGGTCACACGCCGTCGCCGACCTGCTGGGGTTTCCCCGGGCCGAGTTTACGCACTACTGGGCCCTGACCAGGCACCAGCGCAACACCGATTCGTCTCTCTCCGTGCGGACGCTCATCCGGGAATACGCCCTGTCCAGGGGCCTGCCCGCGTCCGAGCAGGCTCTGCAGGAAGCGGAGGAGTGCCTGGGCAGGTACCAGGATAGGGCCATCCTGGAACCCGACCCTGGGGTACTCGATGCCCTGCGGAACCTCAGGGGCCGGGGGATGCGCATCGCCGTGCTGAGCAACGTGGACGCACGTGAAATCGCGGCGTGGCCGCGCTCGCCCCTCCGCCCGCTGGTGGACCGGACCTGCTTCTCCTGCTTCACCGGGGTGGAGAAGCCCGACCCGCGGGCGTTCGCCATGTGCCTGGAGGCTCTCGGTGTGGCAGCGGCGGATGCGGCCTTCGTCGGGGACGGGGGCGACGGCGAACTGGTGGGGGCGAAGCGGGCCGGTTTCGGGTGCGTCGTCTTCCTGCGCCGCTGGGTAGCAGTGAACGGGTTACGTTCCCCGGAGGAACTCGCTGCCTTCGCCCGGCAGGCAGACTGTTGCGTGGACGATTTCCCCGCGCTGGTGGATCTCCTGCTGTCTAGTTCCCGCGGCTGATGGCCATCCTCCTGGGCCCGTACGGCTCGCCTATCCGCGCTTCCTGCACAGGATGATCCTCTGCTCAGCACGATCCGAACCCGCGAAGTCCAGGATCTGCCACGCCCCCTCAACCAGGGCAGCGATCTCATCGTTCTGGTAGACCCGGAACAGCATCCCTTCCCACTCCCCGCCCGTGTAGCGGATGGTGCCGTCGGCCAGGACCTCGTGGGGCGGGGCCCCCTGGTCCTCCTCCTCCCCATCAAACGAACAGAGCAGGACACCGCCCGGCCTCGTGATGCGCGCGAATTCCCTCACCACCAGCCTTGCCTCGAAGAGCGTCATGTGATCGAGTACGCTCCAGGCCAGTACACCGTCGAACGACTCTGTTTCCGCATCGATATTGCCCCACTCGTAGCTGCATCTCTCCAGACTGAGACCTTCCCGCGAAGCCCTCTCCTCGCAAAGGCGGACGGCTTCTGCCGAGATATCCGCCACCGCCACGCGATAACCGAGCCTGGCGAGGGCAAGAGCGTTGCGACCCAAGCCGCAGCCGAAATCCAGGACCCGCCCTCCTTCCGGCAGCATGGCCAGGAAAGTGCGGCAGGCCTGCCGGGGCCCTTCGAACACCGACGGTCGGGCCGATCCGCTGGCGTGTGCCGCCCTGCGCACAGACTCGTCCCAATAGTCCCTTGGTGTCCTCAATTCTGACCCTCCCCGGCATCCGGTACCGCGGAACCCTCACCGTCTGCTTGGACGAAGGGTGACGCCTCACGTCCCAGCTCGCGGGGCAGGGCACAACAGACCGCCCGCAGGGTGGTCGCCACCTGCTTGGTCCGGTAGCCCTCCATCCAGCTCTCGCCGAAGAGTTCGTCGGTAATGAGGAGCATTCTCCTCAAGACCGGGGATTCTCGCTGGCAGCACCTGCCTCCTTCTTCAACGACGCGGCAAAGACTTGGACCAGGACTCTCCCCGCTCGGGTCCCCCATCCAGGAAGCCGTTCACCAGAACGGCCGTCCCTGCAAACCCCCAGTCCAGCATCAAGCGGAAGTGGGTCCGGCCAGGAGCCGGAGAATCTGGGGGATGTACCTGCGTGTCTCCTCTTCCCCCGCGGAGCTATATCGTTCGATATTTCTGGCCATCGACGCGGACGGGGGCGGCAACACTGGCGCGATGACCACGTCCGCGAGAGAGGCCAGCCGTGCGCGGATTGCCTCCCGCTCGAGCAAACCTATGGCGCGTGCGATTATTTCCACCGCGTTGTCCACTTCAACCGGTTCTTCCTGCCCTGATAGAAGGTCGACCGCTACCACGAACTCTGCCCCCAAAGCCCTCAGGACCGCGGTGGGAACCATGTCACGCACGGCGCCATCCACCAGCTTTCGACCATCGAGCCGCTTTGGCACAAACACGCCCGGTATTGAGATGCTCGCCCGGATTGCTTCGGACACCCGAACGTCCGTAAGCCAGCAGGTGCGTGCCAAGGGCAGGACGCCAGGGTTTTCCAGCGTCGACATGATCACCAGTTCCCCGGTCTCGATGTCCACCGCCTCAATAACCACCGGCGGATCCACGTCCGACAGGCTACGCCCTCCAAGGAGACGGTCAAGTTCCCTCTCGATGACGTCGCCGTCGACCATTCCCGCCCGTGTGCTAAGACCCCTGGCGATAGCCGGAATTCCCTTCACCACCAACCTCGATGGCACCGCCATCCGTCTTAACTCGCGCTCAATGTCGCCCAGGGCCACTCCAGCTGCATACAGCCCCGCAGCAATTGCTCCGGCGCTGGTTCCCGAGACCAGGTCAGGCCGCAGCCCAGCATCGGCCAGCGCTTTGAACATGCCCACGTAGGCCAGGCCGTACAATCCGCCGGCCCCCAATGCTAGTCCCCACCTCTTAGCCACGAAGTGACACCCCCTCCGCGCGCGCAGAAAGCACTCGTCTGCCCCTGCACGCCGGTGTTAAGCTTGCCTTTGCACGGATTACTCAACATCGCACAGCCCCACCGTACGCCTCGCCCTGTGAGGTCACCGAACCGTACCCAAAAGACGGCGGGGCGCACTTTTCCAGGTTCGCCCCGCCCGTGGTGGATTCCTCGCTCACCGCCCAAAGCTTATTCCTTTGACGTGGGAGCCCTGGCGAGCCCGCGGCGAGGGGCCCGCCGGGCGGGCCTCGGAGGAAAAGTAAAGGCCGCCCGGCGGCTCCCCCGGCCCCGCCCGACTGCCCCCAAAACCGTCGGCAGAAACCGTTGCGGCTCAAAAGCTTTCAAAACTTTTGGTGCCGAAGGTGGGACTCGAACCCACACGGGCCTTGCGCCCACGGCGCCCTGAACACCGCGTGTCTACCTATTCCACCACTTCGGCACCTGCCAGTATGATAGCACAAGCCCGCCCGCCGCGCAAGCACTGGCCGTCTTCGGCACTGGCCGTCTTCGGTTCTGATGTCAGTCTGCGGCACACCCGGAGACCAGCGCACATCTCTCCGGGCACGCTGTCGGCGTTCAGTGGGAGGTGACCATGTCCAGGAGCCCGCGCTGCCTCGCCAGCCGCTCGCAGCCCACGAAGACCGCCAGGCACACCAGCGCCAGAACCAGGGCTGTCCCCAGCAGTATCGCCAGGATCACGCCGTCGGAGGCCCAGGCCAGGGCCCCGGTGGTCATGCCGCGACCCAGGCAGGCTCGCCGCAGTCCCTCGATCCACCAGGTGAGGGGTAGAACCTGGGATAGAGGTTGCACCCATCCCGGGAGGATGTCGACCGGATAAACCACTCCCGCCAGGACGTAGAACATTCCGGCCAGCGCTTCCGAATACACACCACCATGCCGGGCGCTCACCAGGTACACGCCAGCCAGGGCCATCCCCAGGGCGGCGCAGGTGAGGATTCCGAGTACGAAGACGGGAAGGAAGTACGCCCAGTTCACCCGCGACGCGTACAGGGGTATCCCCAGGAACAGGCGGCCAAACGCGAGCAGAATGATTACCGAAAGGCCCCCGATGGCCGCGCCAGCAGCCGCTCGCCCCACTACATACCACTGCAGCCGTCCGGGGAGGATGTAGATGTACCGGAAGGTGCGGAAAAACTCACGGTCCTCCCAGATACACCAACTCACCCCCATCATGACCTGCCCCACGAAGACGAAGAAGGCATTGCCGAGGTACACGTGGGCGAACATGGGCGAGGAAAGGGCATCCCGGGAGATGACCAGGTACATGAAGACCAGGATGAGCCCCTGGGCTACGGGCCGGAAGATGGAATAGACCGCAAACAGGAAGGGATCCGTCCAGTTGGAGCCGATCTGCCAGCCCAGCCAGGCCCCCGTGCGCATGAGGTGCCACCACCCCCCGCGGACGCAAGCCGGATCGCCGGGCTTGCAGGGCAGGTCAGCCACCGCACGGGGATGGGAGCCCCCGGCTGAGTTTACTGCCATCGCATGGTCAGCCTCCCTTCCCGCTTGGCCACCCGTTCCATGTATCCCAGAGCCAGCGAGGCGGCGACCAGGTACAGTACGGCCAGGCCAGCATTGATCGCTACCTCCACCCCGGCGGGCAGGAACCCCATCCCGGCATCGCCGAATGCCAGTTGACGCAGGGCATCCAGTCCCAGGGCAAGGGGCACCACCGAGGCCAGGGCGGCCACCCAGAAGCCCAGGGCCTTCACGGGGAAGTAGAATCCCGAAAGGAGGAATACGGGCTCCTGCAGGAGGTTGGATAGGTGCCAGGCCTCCCGACCGTGCAGCAGGAAGAGGGAGGCAAACACCATGCCCAGCCCGTACAGGGCAACGAGGGTGACCAGGAAGGCGGCCAGCAGGAGGCCCAGCGCCTCTGTGCGGTACTCCACCCCGAAAGCAAGGCTGCCCAGCGCCAGCACGCCCCCCGCCCGCACCGTGGTTTGAACGATGCCGCCGAGGGCCATGCCGCCCAGGATGGACATGCGGGAGATGGGGGCGATGAAGAACAGCTCCAGTTGCCCGCTCTGCTTGTCGAAGTAGAATGTCGACCCCATGCCCCACAGGACGTGCAACCAGTACGCGGAGATAGCCCCTCCTAACACGGCGTAGCCCACGAACACTTCCGGGGCCTGCAGGGAGCGGTAGATGTATACGTAAGCGGCCACGGCCAGGATGGGCAGGAATGTATCGAAGAACACCCATGACAACTCCCGATTGGTGCCCACCACCCGCACGTAAGCACGACCCCACAGGGCCCGCATGTTGTCCACCAGGTAGGACGTCATGCTCGCACGGGGCAGGGCCGCTCCCGGCTGTCTCCTGTCAAGGCTCGCCCCGGGCATGGTCTTCACCTGCCGTTTCTTCCTCGAGACCCCTGCCCACCAGAGAGACGAAGACGTCCTCCAGGGTGGGTTCTTCCTTGCGGAATGCGCGCACGCGGATGCCCGCCTCGTCCATGCGTCCCATCACGGGCACGATGGCGGCGTCCTCTGCGAGGACGAGGGTGAGTTCGCACACGCCCCGCCCCGGCACCACCCGCTGACGGGACGACCTCACCCCCGGCCAGGCCGCAACCGTGGCCGCCAGGCGCTCGTCCGCAACCGCTTGACCATCCACCTCCAGGCGGATGACCACTTCCCGGCCCAGGGATCGCTTGAGGGCCGCCGGGGAATCGCAGGCCAGGATACGGCCCCGGTCGATGATGGCCACCCTGTCGCAGAGTTCGTCCGCTTCCGCCATGTAGTGGGTGGTGAGGAGGACGGTTCGTCCGGGGCACTCAGCAATCCACTCCCGGATAAAGCCGCGGATGGTGCGGGCTGCGTTCACGTCCAGGCCGACTGTGGGCTCGTCCAGGAAGATGACGGCGGGATCGGAGATGAATCCCCGGGCGAAATTCATCTTCTGCTTCTGGCCGGTGGACAACCGGTTGATGCGGGTGCTGGCCTTTTCCGCCAGGTCCAGCCTGGCCATGAGGGCGTCGATGCGGCGGAGGGCCTCGCGGGAAGGGATCCCGTAGAACTGGGAGAACATCCACAGGTTCTCCCGCACGGTGAGGACGTCGTATCCCACCGATTCGCCGCCGGAAACCATGTTGATCAGGCGCTTGACCGCCATCGGTTCCTTCACCACGTCATGACCGCCCACCAGGGCGCGGCCGGACGTGGGGTAAAGCAGGGTGGCCAGGATCTTGATCAGCGTGGTCTTTCCCGCTCCGTTAGGGCCCAGCAGGCCGAATAGTTCTCCTTCCCTCACCTGGAGGTCGACCCCCTCCAGCGCCCTGATCTCTCGCACCACCCGACTCCGCCGCCCTCCTGGCCAGAACCGGCGCCCGCGGCCGCGGGCGTTACTGGCGCAGGCGCCAGCGGACGGCTCCTCCTGCGCGGCGGCCGGCGGCTTATCCTCGGCGGCGACCGGTCGCTTCTCCTTTTTCTCGCCCCGGACCTGGAAGGTGCGGGTGAGTTTCTCCGTTTCTATGGCGAGCATGGTTTACCTCCCATCAGCAAGAAGAGAGCCGGGTTGCCCCGGCTCTCCTGCAGAAAAACGAAGACCCTCCGGCTGGAGCCAGGGCAATGCCCCTCCCGCTCCGGCCAGGGGCCCGGACAGCCTCACCTGGGCCGGGCGGACCTAGATGCTGCCACCTTCCTCGCGGATTTTGAACATGTCCGCACCTCCTCCCGTACACGACCGTACGCGAGATTACCACATGCTGCCTACCAGTGTCAATCCCACCCAGGGCAACCGTCCCAGCCGCCATTCAGGGCGGCTCAGTCGCAGCGGTGGGGATGGGGCGCGTCGCGCGTGGCTTCCTGCCAGCACTGCAGCACCTGGTCGCGGGTCCGGTCCGGGGAGCCGTCGTTGTGGATGACGCGGTCGGCCAGGCGGACCTTCTCCTCGAGGGGCATCTGGGCCTGCAGGCGTGCTTCCGCCTCTTGCGGGGCAAGACCGTTGCGCCTGCACAGGCGTTCGATCTGTTGCTGACGCGAGCAGGTCACCACCCAGACCTCGTCCACCGCGTCGCGCATACCGGCTTCCAGCAGTAAGGGCGCATCGATGACCAGGACCTCCACGCCCTGCTGGCGGGCCTGTTCCACCATCTCGCGGATGAGGCGGATGATGGAGGGATGGGTGATGGCATCCAGGTCGGCCCGAGCCTGCCGGTCGTGAAAGATGATATCCGCCAGGCGGGCGCGGTCGAGGGATCCATCGGGACGAAGGATGCCGCGCCCAAACCGCTCCGCCACCCGGGCCAGCACCGGACTGCCCGGGGCCAGCACCTCGCGCGCCACCTGGTCCGCATCCAGCACGGTGGCGCCCAACTCCCGCAACATGGCTGCCACCGTGCTCTTTCCACAGGCGATGCCCCCCGTGACTCCTATGACCAGCAGGCCACCTCGACCCCCTCACCAGCTACGGACCCTCGCGCCACCACCAGTCGTGGACGTTCCAGTGCCACCCGAAAGGCGACGCCACCGGGCCGGTGAGCCCCGCCCGCACGCCCAGGAAGACCCTCTCCGTCCACAGGGGGATGAAGGGAACATCCTGACCGAGCCGGTAGGCCACCTGCTGGGTCAGGGATTTCCTCGTGGGGACGTCCAGCTCCTGCCGCAGACGGTCGAGCAGGACGTCCATAGCCGGCTCGCGGTAGGAGAATATGTTGCCGCCTCGCCCCTCGGCCGGGGTCTGGCGGGAGTGAAGGAGGGGGGTGAGGTCGGGATTGGCCGGGTAAGGCTCGGGGACCAGGGCCAGGTCGTAATCGAACGGGGGCTCAAGCCGCGCCACGAAGGCAGCAGGCTCCTCTGCGACCACCCTGACCCGGAGGCCCACCCGCCCCAGGTAGGCGGCTATGATGCGGGCAGCCTCGGCCCGGATTGGATCCCCACGCGGCAGCAGCAGGCTCAGGGGAGCGATTTCCTTCGCCCCGGCAAGCAGATCCCGCGCCCCGGCCGGGTCGTATGCTCCTGCGGGGACTTCAGCGGGATATGCCCAGGAAATGAGGGGCAGGGGGAAAACCGCCTCGCGCAGTCCGTAAACCCCACTGGCCCCCCCTGGCGCCCCGCCCGCCGTGCCGGTGGCCAACTCGCGCACCAGGGTGTGGCGGTCGATGGCCAGGGATATGGCCCGCCGCACCCCGGCATCCAGGCGGCTGCAGTTGAGAGCCAGGGCCACGTAATAAGGCTGGTGGGTCTCCAACACCCGCCATCCCCCCTGCCGCGCCCGTTCCAGGTCCGAAGGCACAACGGGACCGGCGTCCACCTCGCCCTGGATGAGGACTCGACTCGCCCGGGCGAGGGACGGGTATATGTGCGCGACAAACCTGTCAAGGTGGGGACGCCCCCGGTGGTAGCGCAGGTGGGGAAGCAGGCCTATCTCGTCTCCCTCCCACGTGCCCAGGCGGAACGGCCCCGTCCCAACCGGGCGACGGGCGAAATCTTGCGCGGCCCCGGTACCATCAGCCAGAAGGTGCGCCGGCAGGACGGGCACGGTGGCCAGCCAATACGGGAAACCCGCATCGGGATATTTCAGGAAGAAGCGGATGGTACGGCTGTCCACCTTCTGCCAGGTAAGCCCGGGCAGAAGCTCAGGATGGGAGTGCAGGCTGAACACCACGTCGTCGGCGGTGACCGGCTGCCCGTCGTGCCACATCGCGTCGGGGCGCAGGCGCACGGTCCAGTACACGCCTCCCCGGCCACCCACCCACCCCACGGCCAGATCCGGAAAAACCTCACCCCGGCCGTCTACCCCGGCCAGAGCAGAGAAGAGCAAACCCACCAGGACCTTTTCCGCCGGGCTGGTGGCCTCCCGGGGATCGAGGGATACCACCGGCCCCACCAGCGCCTCCCTCACCACTCCCCCCTGGCGAACCCGCACGGCGGGCGCGGTGGTGGACGGCTCCCTCAGGCACCCCGCCCCCCACACGCCCATCAGCACGACCAGCAGCGCCACCCCGGCCTGCCGCACGGTGGCTCGGGCCACCAGGCCCCGGCGCCCCGGCGGCCACCCGGCCCAACGAAATTCAGGCATGGATTTGCCTCGCGTGGCTATTTTTGGCAACGGGGACAAAAGTACGTGCTTCGACCTCCGAACCGCTGCCTGGCGATGGTGGCCCCGCAGCGAGGGCAGGGCTCCCCTTCCCTCCCGTACACCCGCAGGCGGGACACGAATTCGCCCGGCTGCCCTTCGCCGTCCCGGTAGTCGGAAAAGGTGGTCCCCCGGGCCGCAATGGCTTCCTGGAGCACCTGCTGCAGGGCATGCCGGAGAGCCTCCACCTCGACGGGCTTGAGTCCCCCGGCCGGGCGCAGGGGGTTGACTCCTGCCCGGTGCAGGGCCTCATCTGCGTATATATTCCCCACCCCGGCCAGTATGTGCTGGTCGAGCAACACCGCCTTCACCGGAGCCCTCCGCCTGGCCAGCATCCTCTGCAGCACGGACGGCATAAACTCCTCATCCAGGGGCTCGGGTCCCAACCGCAGCCGGGGATGCGACTCCAGGGCATCCGCACGCAACAGTTCCAGGTAGCCGAAGCGCCGCTGGTCCCAAAAACACAGTTCCCCTCGGTCGAAGGCGAACACCGCATGCACATGCCGGCCGGAGATCTCCTCCGGGTCGAGATGGGCGCCGGGCTCCTCTGTCCGTGGAACGAAAATGAGCCGCCCCGTCATCCCCAGGTGCACGTGCAGCACCATCTCCACCGGCTCAGACGATCCTGGTGAGGGGGGTGGCGGAGACAGGAAGATAAGGAGGTGCTTCCCCCGCCTGTCAAGAGAGGCCACGCGCTTCCCCGCCACCTTCGCCGGATCCTGGCCCCGCCACACCGAAGGGGTGAGCAACCGTACCTGCCGCACCACCTGCCCCAACAGGTGCGGTACCAGCGTGCGCCGGATGGTTTCCACTTCAGGCAACTCGGGCATGGCGGCGTCAAAGGGCAGACAGGTCGTACCAGGTAGGACCCGCCTTCAGGTCCACTTGCAGGGGAACTGCCAGTTCCATCACCTGCTCCATACAGGAGCGCACGAGGCCACCGGCCTCGGGGAGTTCTTCCCGGGGCACCTCCAGGATTAGTTCGTCATGGACCTGGAGGATGATGCGGGACCGCATGCCCCGCTCCTGAAGCTGGCGGTGGAGCCTCACCATGGCCAGCTTGATGATGTCGGCCGCACTCCCCTGCAGGGGGGTATTGACGGCCGTCCGTTCGGCAAACCCCCGCTCCTGAGGATTCCGGCTCAAGATGGTGGGCAACTGGCGGCGGCGTCCCATCAGCGTGGTGACGAAGCCCTGGGTGCGCGCCGTGCTCACCACTTCGTCAATCCACCTGCGCACCCCGGGGTAGCGCAGGAAGTAGCTGGCGATGTACTCCCGGGCCTCGCTCCGACCGATGCCCAGCTGCTGGGCCAGCCCGAAGTCGCTGATACCGTATACGATGCCGAAATTGACTGCCTTGGCCCGTAACCGCATCTCGTCGGTCACCTGATCAAGGGGAACCCCGAACACCTCGGCTGCCGTGCGCCGGTGGATGTCCTCACCGGCCCGGAATGCCTCCACCAGGCCGGGGTCACCACATACGTGGGCGAGGAGCCGCAACTCGATCTGGGAATAGTCGCCGGAAAGGAGGAGCCAGCCGTCCTCGGCGATGAACACCTGGCGGATGCGCCGGCCCAACTCGTCCCGGACCGGGATGTTCTGCAGGTTGGGGTCATTGGACGAGAGCCGTCCCGTCGCCGTTACCGCCTGGTTGAAGGTGGTGTGGACCCGGCCCGTGGCCGGATTCACCAGGGCGGGCATGCCGTCCAGGTAAGTCCCCTTCAGTTTCACCAGCGTGCGGTGCTCGAGGATCTTCTCCACCACCGGGTGAACGGCCCGTAACTCCTCGAGGGCCTCCGCGCTGGTGGAATACCCGGTCTTGGTACGGTGCTTGGCCGGCAGGCCCAGCTTGTCGAACAGGACCTCCTGCAACTGGTGGGTGGAATTGATATTGAAGGTGCACCCCGCCAAACGGTAAACTTCCCGGGCCACCGCCTCGATGCGGCGCCCGAAATCGTCAGCCAGCTCCCGCACCCTATCCAGGTCTACGCGCACGCCCACCTGCTCCATCTCCGCCAGCACGAGGAGCAGGGGCATCTCCACCTCGTCCATGAGCCGGGCAAGCCCGGCCGCCTCCAGCTCGGCGCGCAGAGGAGAAACCAGGTCGCGGCAGCAAGCAGCCTGTCCCCCCAGGAAGGAGGCGGCAGTGCGGGGATCAAGGGCGCGGAAGGGGATGGCCTGCCGGCCCTTGCCCAGGACGTCCTCCCGCGCGGGTACCGTCGTGCCGAGGAACTGCTCCGCCAGGTGCGACAGCGGGTAACCGGACCGGGTGGGATCGAGCAGGTAGGCCGCCAGCATGGTATCGAAGGCGATGCCACGCGGGCGGATACCCCGGCCCAGCAGCCAGACCACCAGCGGTTTGAGATCATGGCCGCTCTTGGGCAGCGCCTCGTCCTCGAGCAGGGGCGCCACCCGCCCCCGCAACTCCTCCCAGGGCACGCCATCCCCCCGTCCTTCCGGGGCGATGGCCACGTAGACGACATGCCCGGGGGCCGCCAGCCCCAGCCCGGCCAGGGACGCCCGCACTGGCGGGGAACCCTCCAGGTGGGCAGCGATCCCCAGGGTGGCGCGGACGCAGGCTGCCCGGAATGCCGGCCAGATCTCTCCCAGCTGCTCAACCGAATTAACCAGCACCACGCCGGCAAACCCTTCCCGCCCTCCGACACCCGCTACCGCATCGGCACCGTCTGCCCGCTCGCCCGGACGGTCGGCCCTACCCAGGAGCGTGAGCAGACGCTGCCAGACCGTGCGCAGTTCGAGCTTGCGGAACAGATCCTCCGCCCCCTGCAGGTCCCCGGGCTGCCAGCGGCACGCTTCCAGGTCGACTTCCAGGGGGACGTCCGGGTCTATGGTGGCCAATTTCCGGGAAAGCAAGGCCTGATCCCGGTGGGCCGCCAGCGCCTCCCTGACCCGCCGATTCTCCTCAACCTCGTGGGCATGCTCCAAAACGGCGTCCAGGGTACCCCAGCGCTGGATCAGCCGGTAGGCGATCTTCTCTCCGATGCCTGGCACACCGGGTATGTTATCCGAGGCATCCCCCATCAGCCCCTTAACGTCGGGTACCTGCGCGGGGGAAATGCCAAATTCCCGCTCCACCGCCTCACGATCGAAGCGGGCGAGTTCGGTGATGCCGCGCCGGGTGAGCACCACATGGACGTCCTCATCCACCAGCTGCAGGGCATCCCGGTCCCCGGTGACGATGATCACCTGGACCCCTGCCCGTTTGCCCTCGCGGGCCAGCTTCCCCAGGATGTCGTCCGCCTCGTAGCCCTCTTTTTCGAAGATGGGCACCCCCAAGGACTCCAGCACCTGCTTGAGCAGGGGTACCTGAGCCCGGAACTCCTCGGGGCTTCCCCCCCGCTGGGCCTTGTACCCCTCGTACTCCACGTGGCGGAAGGTGGGTTCGGCCCGGTCGAAGGCCACCGCAAGGTACGCAGGTCGCTCCTCTTCCACGAGGCGGAGCAGCATGGCCAGGAAGCCGTGAATGGCGCTGGTCGGTACACCCTCAGAGGTCCTGAGATCGGGAAGGGCCCAAAAAGCCCGGTGGGCCAGGCTGTTCCCGTCGATGAGGACCATGCGCTCCCGGGCCAATGTTACCACCCCCACCTGATTGCTGTGCCCCCGTGCCCCGCACAGGTTGCTGCCACGGGCTCGTCCACCGCCTACAGTATAGTACCAATCCGTCGGCCCTCACCAGCCCCCGTCAGCAATCTGCACGCGGCCAGGAAAATCGAAGGGCCGGGTGAGCCACACCCGGCCCGCTCGTTCCGACGGTCGCAGTCAGCGGTGCCGGCGTCCGTGCCCGAACCGGGCATACACCAGCCACACCAGACCGGCCAGCAACACAACCGGGAAGGCCTGGGCCACGTATACGATTGCCTCCTGCCCCAGCCGCTCCATGGCTCTCACCGTCCCCAGGAAGGCCACCTGGGCCCTCTGCCAGGCACCCAGCGCGGTGCCTGCCTCCCGGAGCACCACCTGCAGCGCGGCCATGTCCAGGTCTTCCTGCAGGTACTTCATCCGGGCCTCCAGCGATTCGATGTCACCCTGCAAACGGTAGAGTTCGTACTGAATGCGCAGCACCTCGTCAATATTGCGCGCCCCGGACATGAGGGCCGTGAGGGCTTTTTCCTGCTCCCGCATGATGCGCAGGCGGGCTTCCGCGTCCACCCAATCCTGGGTAAGGCTGCGGGTGGTCACCCTCTGGCCCAGCAACCGGCCCAGGGCACTGACCTGCTGCATGACCCCGCTCAACGACTTCCCGGGGACCCGCACCACCACCACGGCCTGGCGCCCGCCGTCCTGGGAGGTAACCGTGGAATCCTGCAGGTAGCCACCCGCCTGCTCGGCCAGGGTGGTGAGGCGAGATACCGCCTCTTCGATATTCGCCACCTGAAGCTCCATCCTGCCCTGCAGGGCAACCTGCATCCCCTGTACCTGGCCCACCGCCACCGAGGCCCCGCCTGCGCCCAGCTGGGGACGCACGTCAGGCGCGATCACCGGACCGGTCGTCCGGCTCAACCCGGCGGTACGGTCGCTGCTGGCCACCTCGCTGCCGGTCAAGACGCGGTCGTCCCCGGGCGGAGTTCCCTTCCAGACGGGAGAACCCGGTCCACCCTCGACACCGGAGGCGAACGAGGGCGCCAGGAAGGGGTTCTCCGCAGGCGACCACCAACCCCGACCCAGGCCGGCCACCACCATGAGGCTGGAACCCAGGAATACCACCAGGCAGGCCACAGCCAGCACGCGCGCCCAAGCCGGGTAGAAGGCAACCGGACCGGGCAAAAGGCGGGCCCACACCAGTCGCCACGACCTGCGCACCAGCCTGGCGTGCAGCTGCTCCCCGAACTCAGCCGGAAGAGGTTCTCGGGGCAGCGCCCCGAGAGCACTTACGAGCGCCTGCAGCTCCGCTAGCTCACACCGGCACTCGTCACACTGCTCCAGGTGGTCCTCCAGACGCGCCCGCTCCGCCGCCGGGAGCTCACCGTCTATATACAGGGACAGGAGATTGCGTGCCTGCTGGCAGTTCAACGACTGGGCCTCCCTCTGTCCCTACTGACGTTTTGTCCCGAAAAAAGTTCCTGAGAGGCAAACCTTGCCTTGAGGGCACTGCGGGCCCGGTTGAGCCGGGATTTCACCGTTCCCAGGGAGATATCCAGCACCTGGGCGATTTCCTCATATGCAAGACCCTCTATGTCTCGCAGCACCAGTACGGCACGGAACTCGGGACTCAGGGACCGGATGCCCTCCCAGATGGCATCGCGGACCTCCCGGGTTTCCACCTCCTCGACCGGATCGCCGGTGGGCGAGATGAGCTGCCGGGGGCTCTTCTCGCCTTCGCCGGAAGCCAGGGGTTCATCGAGCGATAGGGACGGGTGCCGGCGGCGACGCCTGGCCTCGTCCCGGCACACGTTGAACGTGATGCGGTAGAGCCAGGTGGAAAAGGCACACTCTCCGCGGAAATCCCGCAGGCTCACGAAGGCACGCAAGAGGGCCTCCTGCGCCAGGTCGCTGGCGTCCTCGGGGTTCCGGCTCAGGCGCAGGGCGAGATTGTACACCTTCTGCATATATGGCGCGATCAATTCCTCGAAGGCCTCTACGTTGCCGCGCCTGCACCGTTCGATGAGGCCTTCTGCGTAGCTGTCCAGAAAGACCCCCTCCATTCAAAGGGCCAGGAAGCTAGTTCGACACCTCGTGCCCAACTCCTTTCCCTGCCAGCCAGAAACCTTTGTCCAGCAAGCGGATAGGTGCCTCCGGGCGAGGAGGGAAGGCACTCACCAGGACTACGGGCCCATCCGGCGCCCAGGCCAGAGCATCTTCCGCGAGGGGAAGGGTTTCCTCGGGGCAGGGACAAAGATCCGCCAGGTGCCGGGGGGTGAGGTCGCTGGTCTGGTACGGGTCGGGGAACACCACCAGGGCAGTGCCCCAACTGGCAACACTACCCACTATCCTCTCATACACTATTCGCACCGGCATGCCCGGATATGCCCAGCGCCAGAGCAGGTGTACGTCTTCCTCGGAGAGCCTGATACATCCCCGGGAAACCGCCCGCCCGATGGAATCCGGTGCGTTGGTGCCGTGCAGGCCGTAGTCGGGCAGGTTCAGGCCCAGGAAACGGGAGCCCAGGGGATTGTCCGGGCCGGGCGGCACGGGAGGCCCGCCCTCAGGAGGGTACCAGGTGGGATGCAGCCGTCTGGTCACCACGCGGTAGATGCCGGTAGGAGTCGGCTGGGAAGGCCTGCCTATGGCCACGGGGTAACATCCCTGCAGCACCCCATCCCTCCACACCTGCACCCGCAGGGAGGGCAGGTTGAGCAGCAGGAAATCCGGCGGGAACTGGCCTGCTGTCACCAGGTGCGACCGCGGTGCGGCCGCACCAGCCGGGATACCAGCAAGACCAGCGTGGCCGGGGCCGGCCGCAGCACCGGGGCGTCCCGCTGCGGCAGCAGGGTCACAGGCGGAGGCGTTCACCGCCAGGACGATAAGACAGATGAGGATGATGAGGATGTCCTGTACTGCCCGCCTGAGTGCCAGGAGCGATCACACTCCACCCTAGCACTCTATGCGTGCACCACCCCTCATTTCCCGCCCCATCGGGCGGGGGACCGAGGCCCCGCGCCAGCGGCGGCCGTCAGGGGAGAGAGCCGTAGACCGGCTCGCCGTCGATGAAGACGCACTGGACCCGGCTCTGGGGCTCCAGGGGGTGCCCCGCGAACAGGCTGAAGTCGGCGTCCTTGCCCGGTTCCAGGGTGCCCAGCCGGTCTTCCACGCCCATGATGCGAGCAGCGTTAACCGTTATCATCTTCATGCCTTCCTCCGGCGGGAGGCCGTAGCGCACAGCGATCCCCGCCTGCAGGCGCAGGTCGCGGATGGACACCACCGGGTGGTCGGTTTGCAGGGCCACCAGCACCCCGGCCTCCGCCAGCAGTCGGGGAGCCTGGGGGTCCGAGCGGGGGTAGGTGGGCACCCGCCTGTCGCCCAGGATGGGACCGTACACCACCGGGATGCCCCGCCGGGCCAGCAGGTCTGCCACAACGTGAGCCTCGTCCCCATGATCGATGGTGAAGTGGAACCCGAACTCGTCCTGCAGGCGGAAGAGGCCGTGGAAATCAACGGGCTGCATGGAGTGCACGCGGGCGGGGATCTCCCGCCTGAGCACGCGGGCCAGCACTTCCAGGGTCATGCGCCGGGCAGGATCTTTGGCGGCGGGAACGGCTTCCTCGCCCCCCTCCATCAACTGGCGCGCCTCTGCGAACATCTGGCGCAGGATGGCCGCCACCCCCATGCGGGTGGTGGGATAGGGCATGTTTTTCCCCTGGAACCTCCCGAACTTGCCCCCGCGGCTCCAGGCCATCTTCATCCCCGCCGGGTCCCGCAGGACACGGCGCGTCAGGTCGGGCCCGGCTGCCTTTACCGCCACATCGGTGCCGCCGATCACGTTGGCACTGCCCGGATGGATGAGCAGGGCGGTCACCCCGCCCTCCAGGGCATCGCGGAAGCCGGGATCATCGAAATCGATCCCGTCGATGGCGCGCACGTGTCCGGTCACCGGGTCGGTGGTCTCGTTGACGTCGGAATACTCCCAGTCCAGCTCCTCGGGGACTATGCCCACGTGGCAGTGGCAGTCGATGAACCCGGGCACGAGGAACAACCCCCGCGCTTCCACCATTCCGGCCCCCGCAGGGACGGCGAGCCGCCGGCCCACGCCGGCAATGCGGCCCCCTTCTACGAGCAGCGTGCCTTCTTCTATTATGGTTTCGCCCGTGCCCGTCCAGATGGTGGCACCCCTGATGGCCAGCATCAGCACCTTCCCCCTTTGCCCCGATCCCCCTGTGCCGGCACGGCCGTGCCGGGGTCTCCCACCACGACCTCACCCGATACCAGCACCAGGCTCACCCGGCCGGTAGCCTGCAGGGGATCGCCGGAGAAACCCACCATGTCCGCATCCTTGCCCGGCTCCAGCGAACCCACCCGATCGGCGACCCCCAGGATCTCTGCCGCGGAGATGGTGATCGCCCGCAGCGCCTCCTCGTAGGGTAAACCTTCCCGTACGGCCATGCCGGCATGGATGGGAAGGTACCCGGCCGGAAACGTGGGAGAGTCGCTCATGATGGCCAGCTTCACTCCGGCCGCGGCCAGGCGGGCCGGATTGGCCAGGGAAAGGTTCTTCAGTTCCGGCCCCCGGCGGGCGAAGGGGAGAGGACCAACCACACAGGGGATGCCCCGGCGGGCGATGGCATCCGCCAGCAGGTATCCTTCCGTCACGTGGTCCAGCACCAGGTCGATGCCGAACTCTTCGGCCAGGCGGAGCGCCGCCAGGATATCCTGCGTCTGGTGCACATGGGCCCGAGCGGGAAACTCCCGCCGCAGCAAGGAAACCAGGGCCTCCTTCTTGAGGTCGTACTCGCCAGGGCGCCCCTGATCGCCGGCAGCCGCGCCGGAGCGAGTCTCCGCACAGGCGCGCGTGCCGGAGCGGGCCTCGGCATACGCGCGCGCCCCCGCCAGGCTTTCCCGCAGCATGCCCACGATGTTCATGCGGGTGGCCGGGGGCGCCTTCTTCTCGGAAAACGTACGCTTGGGGTGGTCGCCGAAGGCCAGCTTCATGGCGGCCGGTTCCCGCAGCACCACCGGCTCCCCCCGGCACCAGGTCTTCACCACGGCGCCCTGGCCGGCGATGACGCTGATGCGTTCCACCGGCGATCCGAAGGACATGGTACTGCCCGGCAGCACACAGGCGGTGGTCACCCCCGCCCGGCAGGCGTCCGCCAGTCCCTCGTCCAGGGGATCGAAGGCATCCAGCACGCGCAGGTGGGGATTGAGGGGGGAAGTATCCTCGTTGGCATCGGGCACGCTCAGGCCCTCCCGCTGCAATCCCAGGTGGGTGTGGGCATCCACCAGCCCGGGGGTCAGGGTGAAAGCAGTGGCATCGATCACCCGCGCGTCCACGGGAGGATCCAGGCGTTCCTCCACGGCCACGATCTTGTCACCTTCGATCAGGATGACCGCCTGGGGCAGCGTGCCCCGCGGGCCGCAGGTGTGGGTGCGCCCGGCCCTGATCGCCAGCATCACCTTTCGCCTCCTTCTGCTGCGTAACGGGCGGCCTCCAGAGCGCTGGCCAGCTGCACCGCCACCAGCTTGCGGATGGGGATGGGACGCCAGTTGAGCTGGGATTCCAATTCCGCTGCGCGCTCCCCGAGCTCCCGGTACACTTCTTCGCGCACCCGCGCCAGCTGGCCTGCGGCGCCGCAGCCGGAGGCAACAAGACCGTCCTCGGGCGAGGCCGTGCGCTGGTCTTCCGAGGAGCCGGCGAGCTGGTACTCGATGGCACGGTGCAGCAGGCCCAGTAACAGCAGCCGGTAGAAGCGGGTGACCTGCAGGTTGTCAAACTTCTCGGCCACGGTGGCCGGTCGTTCCAGTTCGGGATCGCTCTTGGCCCAGCGCCGCTTTGCTTCCAGGCCGTCCCGCCCGTGCCGCAGGAAGTCGGTGAGGGCAGTGACAAAGGGGCTGGGCCGGGTCAGTTGATCGCGGATTCTGGTGAAGATGTTCTCTACGTAACTCCGCGCTTTCTCGTCGATCTCGATGGACGCCAGCACTGCCTCCCGGCGCGAGATGTCGGCCGGAGATGTATCCTCGATGCGCGGGTCGTAGAAGTAAGGCACTTCGCAGACGAGGACGAAGCTCCCCGCCACCTCGCGGGCGTAATCCACCGAGGACGTCCCCGCACTGATGATGGTGGCGGGGTCTTTGCCCGCGTACTTCTCGTAGTAGTCGTAAGTGTCCCGCGTGCCCGGCATCTCGAAGATGGCCTGGGCATACTTCTTCGCAAAGGGCATCTCGGGCTCCCCCAGGCTGAGGGGGAGTCCCTGCTCACGGACGATCTGGTGGAACCGTTCGTACAGCGGCGGGCAGGGACGCGACACGTACCAGTACACCCCGCCGAAGCCGGCGTTGTGCAGCGAATACATGAAGCCAGGCCGGGCCAGGTCGATCAGGCGCATGAGGGCCTGCGTCTCGGGGATGGGCTTCTCCCACACCAGGGTCTTGTAGCGGATGGGGAAGGTCCACTCCACCTGCTCGAACCCCGCCGGGCGGTAATAGTGACGGGCGTAGTTAAAAAGGGTAAAAGGACCCCGGAACCAGCCCTCGTTCAGCCTGGTACCGTCCGGATCGATGGTCTTCACCAGGTACCAGGTGTAGCCCAGCTTCTCCCGCAACTCATCGTCCTGGGCCAGCCGCCAGGAGAGGTACTCCAGCATCATGGCCCCCACGGGCTCGTTGGGATGGGGGCAGCCGAACAGCACCGCCCGCCGCGGCCCCGCACCTATCTTCAGCGCCCGGATGGGGTGTCCGGCCCGGGATTGCCCGATTTCCACCAGGTCCACCAGGGCCGGGAATTGTTCGCGCAGGCGTTCTGCACTATCCTCCAGTTCATCCACGGTCAGAAACCGCTCGTAGGCGGGAATACCGTCGCATACCTCTCGCCACTGCAACCGGGTAGCCTCCTTTCAAATCCGCGTAACACGAAGGATATTTCTCGGGTACCGTAAAAATTCCTGCCCGGAGCAAAAGAACTGCTCCCGCGGCCGGCCCCGTCGTAGCTCACGGCCGGCGTGGGTGTTCTGCAAATGCCTGTCTGCAAATGCCTTGCGTGGGCACCACAGCTTTGCTAATATAACAGGGCAAGCCGGAGTGCTGGAACGGGCAGACGGGTCCGCCTCAAAAGCGGATGGGGTCAATCCCCGTGTGGGTTCGATTCCCACCTCCGGCACCATTTTTTAGAAGCATTGCAGTGCCGAATCCATGGGGGGAGGCGCACGCGGCCGGTCAGGGGACGTGGGCGCGACCCCGGTAGACCAGGCCGCGGCGGGCGTCCACGGTGACCACCGCGCCGCTCTGGAGCTTGCGGGTGGCGTCCTCCGCCCCAATCACCGCCGGTAGGTCCATCTCCAGGGCGCAGATGGCGGCATGGGAGCTGAGACCGCCCTCCTCCACCACCAAACCGGCCGCCTGGCGCAGGAGAGGGACGTACCCGGCGTCGGTCGCGGGCACCACCAGCACGTCGCCGGGACGGAAGCGGTCCCGCACCTCTTCCAGTGAACGCCCCGCGCACACCCGGCCGGAACCGGCGCGGAATCCCACCCCCCGTCCCTGGAGCAGAATCTCCCCCACCGTGTGCACACGGAGGAGGTTGGTGGTACCCGGCACTCCCGCCGGAATGCCGGCGGTGATCACCACCAGGTCCCCCTGGGATATGTACCCGGCCGCCAGGCAGGTGGCTATGGCCTCGGAGAACATCTCCTCCGGGTCCGTGGTCTCGGAGGAAGGCAGGGGGTGAACGCCCCACACCAGGGTGAGACGCCGGCGCACCCGCTCGTGAGGGCTGAGCGCCAGTACGGGGCAGGCAGGCCGGTACTTGGCCACCATGCGGGCCGTGTACCCCGACTGGGTGGGGGTAATGATGGCGGCCGCCCCCAGGTCCCGGGCCGCCCGACAGCTGGCGTGGCTGATGGCGTCCGTCACTGCCTCCAGGGGCCCCCGCTCGCGGGCGGCCAGGATGCGGTCGTAGGGGAGCGCCTCCTCGGTACGGGCGGCGATGCGGGCCATGAACGCCACTGCCTCCACCGGGTGCTTGCCCAGGGCTGTTTCCGCCGAGAGCATCACCGCGTCGGTACCGTCCAGGATGGCGTTCGCTACGTCGGAAGCCTCGGCCCGGGTGGGAACTGGCCGCTCTACCATGGACTCCAGCATCTGGGTGGCGGTGATGACCGGCTTGCCCAGCATGTTGCACCGGGTGATCAGCTCCTTCTGGACCAGGGGAACCTCTTCGGCCGGCATTTCCACCCCCAGGTCGCCCCGGGCCACCATGAGTCCGTCGGAAACCTTCATGATGGCATCCAGATCCTCGAGAGCCTGCCGGGTCTCGATCTTGGCTACGATCTCCTGGTCCCCGCCCAGTTCCTCCACCACCCGCCGCACCTCGACCACGTCGGCGGCGCGGCGCACGAAGGAACAGGCAAAAAAGTCCACTTGCTGGGCCACCCCCCAGGCGATGGCTTCCCGGTCGGCTTCGGAGACCGCGGGCAGATTGAGCAGGCCGCCGGGCACCACCACCTTCTTGCCCTGAGCCAGCACCCCTCCCCGCTCTACCCGGCAGCGCACCTCGTCTCCGCCGACCTCTTCCACCGTCAGGGCGATGTTGCCGTCGTCCAGAAGTAGTAGCTGCCCCGCGGAAACGTCGCCCGGAAATCCCGGGTAATTGACCATCACCCTGTCCCTGTCTCCGGTGACGGCGGCGGTGACAAGACAGAAGCGCGCTCCTGTTTCGAGGAGCACTGAACCTCCTGCGATGGGACCCACCCGCACCTCCGGGCCGCGCAGGTCGACCAGGACGCCCACCGTGACTTTCTCTCCCCGGCACACCCGGCGCAGGGAATCCAGGCGGGCCTGGTGCTCGTCCAGGCGGCCGTGGGACATATTCAGGCGCGCCACGTTCATGCCGGCCCGCACCATGCCCCGGAGGACATCGGGATGGGAGGATGCCGGTCCCAGGGTGGCTACTATCTTGGTCCGCCGCCAGTTCCCGCTCATCGACCATTCACCCCATCATTTCATTGCATTTACTTCCGCCGGGAACCGCTGTCAGCTTTCCCGGCGGGAAGAAGACGTCTGCAGCATCGAGCCCGGGCCGGGGCTAGCTGACCGGACGACCGGTCAGATAGCGAGGATGTGCGTGAGTTCCCACAGGCGGCGATCCAGGGGGCGTCGCTGGGAAAAAACGCGCGGGAGAGGGGTAAACCTCACTTCTCCGCCCTCGGTGCCGACCATCACCCCGCTCATCCCCTGCTGCAACGCCTGCACCGCTCCCGCCCCCAGGCGGCTGGCCAGGGCGCGGTCGTAAGCGGTGGGCGATCCCCCGCGCTGTATGTGCCCCAGCACCGTCACCCGCGTCTCCATGCCGGTGCGGGCCTGCACTTCCCGGGCCAGGTCGTAAGCGCTTCCGGCCCCTTCCGCCACCACGATCAGGTCGTGCTTCTTGCCCCGATTCCTGCCCCGCAGCACCCTGGCGCAGATGACCTCGATGGGCTCGGGGAACTCGGGGACCACCACCGACTCCGCCCCCGCTGCCAGTCCCACGGCCAGGGCCAGGTGGCCGGAGTCCCGGCCCATCACCTCGATGACGAATATGCGCTCGTGGGACGTGGCCGTGTCCCGGATGCGGTCGATGGCCCACACTGCCGTGTTCACGGCCGTGTCAAACCCTATGCAATGCTCGGTGAAGGGGATGTCGTCATCGATGGTGGCGGGCACCCCCACCACGGCCAGGCCCAGCTCATGGAGGGCCTGAGCACCCCGGAAGGAGCCGTCGCCCCCTATCACCACCAGCCCGTCAATCCCCGCCGCCCTCAAGTTGGCGACTGCTCGCTCCTGGGCAGCCCGTTCCTTGAATTCCTCGCAGCGGGCGGTGAACAGCACCGTTCCGCCCCGGTGCAGGATGCCTCCCACCGACCCCAGGGGGAGGGGCCGGAACCCACCGGCCAGCAAGCCGGCAAACCCATGCTCGATCCCCACAACTTCGGCGCCCTCCGCGACCGCCTGCCTGACCACCGCCCTTACGGCCGCATTCATTCCCGGGGCGTCACCGCCGCTCGTCAGAACCCCAAATCTACCCACTCTGCACCCTCACCACCGACTCTGCACCCTCACCAGACCGCCCTGTCAGTCGCCCCACGTCGCGTCACAGCCATAGATTCTGCCCAGGACGGCCTGCAAAATCCGGGTGGCCTCCGCCGCCTCGCTCCTCAATACCAGCACCTCGAAAGAGGAACCTCCCACGCCGGCCGCGGCCTGCACGGGGCGAAGCATGACCATGAAGCCCTCCTTCGCCAGCGCCTCCCGGGCAGCCTCTGCCCCCGACCGGTGGGGAGCGATGTGCACCACCTTCCAGACCCCAGTCACCGTTTTGCCCCGGCCCATGGTACCTCCCGGCCCTTTCGGCCTGTGTCTAGGATCGTAACCGGGATTGTGCCCCTGCCGTCCTAACTCACCTCTCCGGCGGCGTAGACGGCGCCATCCCCCAGCAAATCCTGTAACTCCCACCGCAACTCGTTGGTGTCCTCCACCCAGAGGCCCGGCTCCACCAAAATCGCCTTCTTCCGCCTCACGAAGTCCACCCGAACGGGCAAACTGCCCGGGTACCGGGCAAGAATGCCCTTCAATTCGCGGAGCGCTTTTTCCTCCTGCTCGACCGTGCGGAGTTCCACCACCAGGGAACCCGGGCAGGCCAGGGGGATTACCTCTTCGGCCATCAGCTTGACGACCCGCTGTCCCTCCTCCCCTTCGGATCGCTGCACGGTACCCTTCACCAGGACAACAGCATCCTTCACCAGGCACCCCCGGAACTTCTCGAAAACCCGCGGAAACACCACCACCTCGACGTGCCCCGACGTATCTTCCAGTTCCACGAATCCCATCGGTTCCCCTGCCCTGGTGCTGATGCGCTTTACACCCAGCACCACGCCCCCTACCGTAGCCGTGCTGCCGTCGGTCGCATTGTGCAGGTCTGCGCAACGGTGGGTGGCACCCTTCTCCAGGTGGGGACGGAAGGGGTCAAGGGGATGGCCCGAGAGATAAAGACCCAGCACTTCTTTTTCCATGGCCAGCAGCGCGGCCTGGGGAAACTCGGGCACATCCGGGAGCAGATCCTGCGCGGCAAATTCTTCTGCACCCAGGTCGAAGAATGAGAGCTGCCCTGCACCGCGTGCTTCACCCTGCCCCCGCTCCAGGGCCTGATCCAGGATGCCCAGAAGCTGGGCTCGCTTCGCCCCCAGGCTGTCGAATGCCCCTGCCTTGATGAGGCTTTCCACTGCCCGCCGGTTGAGGTGGCGGGTGTCCACCCGCTCGCAGAAGTCGTGCAGGGAACGGAAGGGGCCCTGCTCTCGCGCCCGCAGGATGGACTCGATGGCCGCCCGCCCCAGGTTCTTGATGGCACCCAGCCCGAAGCGAATGGCATCCCGGCCGCTTGCGTCCTTCTCGATGCTGAATTCCAGTTCCCCCCGGTTGACGTCCGGAGGCAGCAGAGTCACTCCCAACCGCCGGCATTCTTCGACGTATACCGCCACGTCGTCGGTGGAGTCCATGACCGACGTCAGCAGTGCCACCATGTACTGCAGGGGATAATGCGCCTTGAGGTATGCGGTACGATACGCCAGCAAGGCGTACGCCGCGGCATGGCTACGGTTGAAGGCATAGCCGGCGAACCGCTCGATGGCCGAGAAAACCTGCTCCGCCACCTGGCGGTCTACCCCGCGGCTGACGGCTCCCTCGATAAAACGCACCCTCTGCGCCGCCACCAGTTCCGGCTTCTTCTTGGCCATCCCGCGCCGGAGGATGTCAGCCTGGGCCAGGGTGAATCCCGCCAGTTGAGATACCACCTGCATGACCTGTTCCTGGTATATCATCACGCCGTAAGTATCCTTCAGGATGGGCTCCAGGCTAGGATGAAGATACCGTGCCCCCTCCTGCTTGGCCCGCTGGTATTCGGGTATCTGTTCCATAGGCCCGGGGCGCACCAGGGCCACGATGGCCACAATGTCTTCGAAGGTGGCGGGGCGCAGCTGGCGCAGGAGATCCTGAACCCAGCCCGCTTCCAGCTGGAATATGCCCAGTGTTTCCCCCCGGCTCAGGAGAGCGTACACGGCCGGATCATCCAGCGGGATGGTGTGCCAGTCCACTTCCTCTCCTGTCCTGCCCACCAGCTTCACGGCGTGGTCGATGACGGTGAGGTTGCGCAGGCCCAGGAAATCCATCTTGAGGAGGCCCAGTTCCTCCAGCACCTCCATGGGGAACTGGGTCACCACCGCCCCCTCGGGGGTCTTCTGCAGGGGCACCAGGTCGATCAGCGGTTCGGGCGCGATGACCACCCCGGCGGCGTGGACGGAAGCGTGCCGGGGCATGCCCTCGATCTGGCGGGCCAGGTCCACCACCTCGCGCACTTCCTCCCGGCCTCGATATGCCTGGGCCAGGTCGGGACTGGTCTCCAGGGCCTGGTCCAGGGTGATACCCAGCACGGGAGGCACCATCTTGGCGATGCGGTCCACTTCCCCGTAGGGGAGCCCCAGGGCGCGGCCCACATCGCGGATGGCCGCGCGTGCCTTCATGGTGCCGAAGGTGACGATCTGGGCCACGCAATCCTGCCCGTACTTTCCCACCACGTACCGGATCACTTCGTCCCGCCGCTCGAAGCAGAAGTCGATGTCCATGTCCGGCATGGAAACCCGCTCGGGGTTGAGGAAACGCTCAAAAAGCAGACCGTGGCGCAAAGGATCCACGTCCGTGATCCCCAGGACGTATGCCACCAGGCTGCCGGCCGCC
Source organism: Bacillota bacterium (assembly GCA_040757085.1). Taxonomy (NCBI): domain Bacteria; kingdom Bacillati; phylum Bacillota; species Bacillota bacterium. Next base: position 54,958 of record JBFLXJ010000033.1, read on the forward strand.
GACCCCCGCCCCGGCCCTACCGGGATACCGTGCTGCCGGGCGAACTCCACGAAGTCCCAGACGATGAGGAAATAACCGGGATAGCCCATGCGCTCGATCATGCTCAGTTCGTATTCCAGCCGCTCCATCACTTCGGGCGGGGCCTGGGGGTAACGCCGCGGCAGACGCTGGTAACAAAGGTGACGCAGGTAAGAAGCCTCGGTTTCCCCCTCGGGTACCGGGAACTGGGGCAGGTGAAGCTGCCCGAAGCGCAGTTCAACCTGGCAGTTCTCCGCTATCTCCACGGTGGCCCCCAGGGCCTCGGGCAACTCGCGGAAGAGGTGTCCCATCTCCTGGGGGGAGCGCAGGTAAAACTGGTCAGACCCGAAGCGCAGGCGTCCGGGATCATCCACCGTGCTCTGGGTCTGGATACACAGGAGCACGTCGTGCATGCGGGCGTCCGCCTGTTCCAGGTAGTGGACGTCATTGGTCGCCACCAGGCCCACGCCCATCTCCCTGGCAAGGCGCACCAGCTCCCGGTTGACCTGGCGCTGGGTGGGAAGGCCGTTCTCTTGCACTTCCAGGTAGAAGGAATCGGCCCCGAACAGGTCGCGGTAGCGGGCCACGATCTCCCGCGCTCGCGCCCCGTCCTCCAGGACGGCCCGCGGCACCTCTCCCGCCAGGCAGGCGCTGAGGGCGATGAGGCCCCCATGGTGCCTCTCCAGCAGTTCCCAGTCCACCCGGGGCCGGTAGTAGAATCCCTCCATGTGGGCCAGGGAAACGAGGCGCATGAGGTTGCGGTAACCTTGCTGGTCCCGGGCCAGGAGCACCAGGTGGTGGGGATCCTCGTCCACCCTGGGTTGGCGGTCGTGCCTGGTGCGGCGGGCGACGTACACCTCGCATCCCAGGATGGGTTTGACACCGTGCTGCAGGCAGGCCTGGTAGAAGGGCACCACCCCGTACATGACACCGTGGTCGGTTATGGCCAGGGCGCTCATCCCCATGGCCGCAGCCCGGGGGACCACCTGCTCAATGCGAGCTGCCCCGTCCAGCAGGCTGAATTCGGTGTGCAGATGGAGGTGATTGAATGCGGCGGCACCCATCAGCTTTGCTCCCCCTTTGACGATGAATACCACGGGTGATAAAGTTTGGGAGGAAGAGAAGGGGGGACTCACCCGTGCCCTGGAAAAGGTGCCCTAACTGCCAGAGGCTTTCCTATTCGGCGGCCACCACCCCTATCCGCTGGATATGCCCGCATTGCGAGCACGACCTCACCCTGATCCCGGACATCCTTCCCGACCGCGCGGAAATCGAGGCCGAGTTCATGGAGCTTGAGGGCTGGCGGGAATGGAAGCAGCGTCACAAAGGGAACGCAACGGGCACTCGGGGCACCGGGGACGGCGCGCCCGGCACACCTCCCGCCCGTGGGCGATGAGGTTCACGTGCAGGCGGAAGTAGCGATCCGGATCCAGATTCTCCTGTAAGATTCTCTGTGCCCGGACCCTGTCCGCCTTAGGGGGCACCAGCCCCAGCCGGCGCGCGACCCGGTACACGTGAGTATCGACGGGGAATGCCGCCCGCCCCAGCCCGAACAGGAGCACGCAGGCCGCCGTCTTCGGACCCACTCCGGGCAACCCCTCCAGGAAGCGACGCGCCTCCTCAGGCGGGACCCCGCGGAGGAAATCCAGGCATACCCGGCCAGCCTGGGCCTTGAGTGCCTTCAGGATGGCCGCGATGCGCATGGCTTTCTGGCGCCCCAGGCCGGCGGGAGCGATGAGCTTTTCCAGCTGGGCGGGCGAGGCCTCCAGGACGGCTTCCCAGCGGGGGAAATGTTCCTTCAGGCGGCGGAACGCTTCCATGCTCGCCCGGTCTGAGGTGGCCTGGGAGAGGACGGTGGCCACCAGCACGTCCACGGGGTCGCGTCCCACCTGCCCCAGCAAGAGCCGCGACTCATCGCTGCCGTACCGCTCCTCGAGCAGGCGATCCACCCGGGCAATGACCTCCCGGTCCGCCTGCACGCGCGCGGGAACCCGGCCCCGGTGCCCGCCGCGCCAGGCCTCCCGCTCCCGGCCGTCATCAGACGTCGTCACCGGTCCGCCCCCTTTGCCAGGCGGTGCACCAGCTCTCTGAACACCGCCCCCCTCTCCTCGTAGTTGCGGAACAAACCGAAAGACGCGCACGCGGGCGAGAGCAACACGGTATCCCCGGGCCGGGCCAGGAAGCGGGCAAGCTCGACGGCCTCGGCCATGCCGGCCACCTCGTGCAGGCCCGGGCCGGGCAGGCCGGTCTCCGCAGCCGCCTGCTCCACGGCGAGCCTGATGCGCGGCGCCGTGGCCCCCAGCAATATAAGGTGGCGCACCTTCCCCAGCACCCCGCGGGCGAACCCGGCGAAGTCCAGTTTTTTGTCGTACCCTCCCGCGATCAGGATGAGGGGACCCGGCAGCGAGGCCAGGGCAGCCAGGGCCCGGTCGGGGGTGGTGGCGATGGAGTCGTTGACGTAGAGGACCCCGTCCACCTCTGCCACCCGCTCCAGCCGGTGGGGAATCCCGGTGAAGCTACCCAGCACCTGGGCCATGGCGGCGCGCTGCCCCCCTACCAGCCCGGCCGCCGTCGCTGCCGCCAGGGCGTTGAGGAGGTTGTGTCGGCCCACCAGGCGCAGGGCCGCCACCGGGCACACGGGTGCCGCTTCTTCTCGGGGCAGGCGCAGAACCAGTTTCCGCCCCTCACCCTGCCCTTCCACCCATGCCCCCCGGGGGAAGGGACCCTGCTCACCAAAAAACAGGACTTTTCCCCTGGCGTCTTCGGCCTGACTCGCCACCACATCATCCTCGGCATTGAGGACCACATAATCCTGGGGGGTCTGATGCAGGAAAATCCTGCGCTTTGCCGCCACATACTCGTCCCACGAGGAGTGTACGTCCATGTGATCGGGGAACAGGTTGAGCAGCACCCCCACGTGCGGGCTGCGCTCGGTCAGTTCCAGTTGAAAAGAGGAAATCTCCAGCACCACCCGTGCGGAAGGGGGGATCTCGTGCACCCGGTCGATGAGGGGGGCTCCTATGTTCCCGCCCAGGTACACCCGGTAGCCGGATGCCTCCAGCATGCGGGCCACCAGGGTGGAGGTGGTGGTCTTGCCGGCGCTGCCGGTGATGCCCACCACGGGAGCGGGACACAGTTCCAGGAACAGGGGAATTTCCCCCGAAACCACGGCACCCCGCCGCCTGGCCTCCTCCACCTGGGGGAGGTGCTTGGGCATGCCGGGGGTGAGGAACACCACGTCGAACCCCTCGGAGAGGACGTCCAGGTACCCGGGACCCAGTACGGTGCGCACGGGCCACTGCGCCACTTCCTGCAGGCGCTCGCCCAGTTCCCGGGCCGGCTTCTGGTCCAGGAGGGTCACCCGCGCCCCCTGGCGCACGAGAAAGCGCGCCAGGGCCAGGTTGGAAACCCCCAGCCCGACTACCGCCACCTTCTTACCCTCGAGGTGCAATCGTTCACCCCCGGGTATAGCTTGCCTCGCTCAAAAGGCCCATCATGTCGGCCTTGAACGCCTGGTCGTAGCGTCCCCTGCGCAACGCTGTAACCAGCCGGGGGAGCGTCTCCTCGCCCCCCAGGTCGAGGGCGGGCCACGTGGCGAGAAACACGTCCCGCCCGTGCTTCCAGGCCGCCTTGAAGTACCGCAGACCTTGCCTGGCATCCCCGGCCCGCAGGGCACATGCTCCCAGCAGGGTCAGCGCCACCGGGTGGGAGCGCTCGCGCGCCATTACCCGGCGGCACACGGCCTCACACGTAACCAGGTCTCCCTGGCGGAGGCACACCTGTCCGTACAACATCTGGGCCACAATGTCCTCGGGAACCACCACCAGGTACCGCTCCCACGCCTCGCGAGCCTTGTCCGCCCTCCCCGTGCGCTGGTAGGCAAGGGCCAGGCGGCGCAGGTACCCCATATCCTCCGGGTCGAGACGGCAGGCGTCCTCCCACCAGCGCACCGCTTCTTCCCAGTCCCCGCGCCGGGCGTGCAGTTCCCCCAGGTCGCATGCCGTCCGGGGGTCGTTGCGGTCAAGGGCGTGGCCGCGTTCCAGGACTTCTCGGGCCTGTTCCAGCTCGCCCCGCTCCATGTGCCAGACCCCCAGCACCCGGTACACACCCGGGTCGGCGGGCTGCAGACGCCGTGCCCGTTCCGCATACTCACGGGCCAGGGCGAAGCTCCTCCCTCCGGTGTGCACCAGGGACGCTGCCAGCAGGATGGCCGGGTCGCTGGGGTAACGGCGCACCGCCGCATCGACCGTACGGGCGGCCAGTTCATAGATGGGGCAGTGAGCGTATGCCTCCAGCAGCAAATCGTGCAGCTGCTCGTCCAGGTCGGCAGGCAAGTCCAGGGCCAGCGCCTCCTCCAGTACCTCCCATGCCTCCTGCCAGCGGTGCAGGGAAGCATACAGGTCGGCCAGGAACACCCGCGCATATCCTTCCTGCTTGTCCTGACGACGGACCTCCTCCCAAAGGCGGGAAGCCCCGTAATAGTCACCCATGGCAGCGTTGGCCAGTCCCAGTTTCACCTTGGCTTCGGCATCGTCGGGATAGGCGAACAGGAGACGCTCCAGGTACCCGCGTGCCGCCTGGTAATCCTCCTGCTCGAGGGCCACGTTGGCCAGGGTGTGCAGGGAGGGACCGTAAGCATTCAGGCCGGAAACCGTCTTTTGCCACTCCCGCACGGCCTGTTCCACATCGCCGCTAAGGTAGTGCACCATCCCCAGCAGGTGGCGGGCCATGGGATACTGCGGATCGGCGAGCAGGGCCTGCCGGGCCATGAGGGAAGCCCGCCGCAGGTTGCCCAGGTGATACAGGTACAGTTCCCCCAGACGGCAGTACGCCTCCGCGCAAGAGGGATCGGCCTCCACCGCCTGACGGAGGCAACTGACCGCCTGGGAGTATCTACCCTGCTGCATCTCCACCATGGCCGCTCCCACCATGGCGGAGGCGTTGCGCGGTTGCACGGACATGGCCCGCTGGAAATGCTCGGCTGCCAGTTCGAGCCTGCCCAGTTGCAGGTACACGCGTCCCAGGAGGTCATGGGCCTCGGCGTCCTCGTTGCCCGTGGCGATGACGCGGTTGAGGGCTTCGGCCGCCTGGTCATAACGGCGGAAGCGGGCATATATGCGCCCCAGCAACTTCAGGCTTTCAGGGTCGGCGTTCCCCCTCAGGAGCGGGCGAAGGGGATCGATCACGGCCGCCATCCGCTGCTCCGTCCACTCCCGCCCCAGTGCCCCTCCCACCATCCAGTCTTCGCAGGAATCCAGGAGGACCTCTGCCAGTTGACGACGGATCTCCGGGTTGTGGGGATCTTCGTCCATAGCCTGGTAAAGGGCTCGGGCCGCGTAACGATGGTTACCGCGTGCCAGATGACCTGCCGCCCGGGATAGGAGGCGAGCTACCCTCCTCTTATTCGTCTCGCCTTTGCTTGCTGCCCGGGCGCTTTCCTTCTTGTCCAACGGTATGTTAGCCCCCCGATGGTTTCTCCGTGCTCATTCGACGCAGGCAAGAATATCCCTCTCTGAACTCAGTCTACGGCAACATTCGTCCCCGGCGTGCCCGCGACTCCCCTCCCCCGTACCGCCACGCGCAACTCCTGATCTCATGGGGCAGCCATCCGCACGCCTGGATCTCTCCGGTGCCGGCACCTGGACATCCCTAGATCTGGTAACGGCTGCCCTCACCCGCAAGTTCCACGGGGAGGCCCGCTTCCCCCACGACTGCCTGGGCTTCTTCCAGCACCTTCGCCCAATCCGCGGTGGGCCAGAGGTGGGTGAGGAGTAAGCGCTTGGCCCCTGCCCGCCGGCCCAGTTCTCCGGCCTGGCGCCCCGTGAGGTGTCCGGGCGACCGTGGCTCGTCCTCGAGCAGGGTCGCCTCGCACAGCAAGAGGTCGGCGTCCCGGGCAAATTCCACCAGGGGGTCGTGCCAGGAGGTGTCCCCCGTATATACGAGCTTCCTGCCCCCCTGTTCTATCGACATGGCGTATGTAAGCACGGTATGGGGCACGGCCAGGAACCGAAACACCAGCCCTCCCAGGTCAAGCTTCTCGTCGGGGTCGATGGGCCGGGGATCCAGCACCTGCTTGTAGCGCAGGCGCTCGAACTCTTCCTCGGGCAGGGGCGGGGCGTACAGCGTGAGCGGCCGCGAGCGCGTGCCGTCAGCGACGGCACGCTGAACCGCATACCGTAGCACAAGCAAGTCGGACATGTGGTCTCCGTGCAGGTGAGAAAAGACGACGGCTTCCAGGCCGCGGAAGTCGGCGTGGCGGGCCAGGTTGGCCATCACCCCGCTGCCGCAGTCCACCAGCACCGAGATCGGACCTGCCTGCACCAGGTACCCCGAACAAGCTCTCCCCGCCGCCGGGTACCCGCCACAAACCCCCAGTACCGTCAGTCGCATGCTCCTCCCTCCGCTTCTCACCCGACAGCACAGGCAGAACGCCCCGCTGATCTCCCGGCAGCCGGGCCGGGATCACAACCTTCACCTACATGACGACGGGCGCCGGGATGCCCAGGATGTCCAGCACCCCGGCCATCACACGGCGAAAAGCGTCCACCAGTGCCAGACGAAACCGCCGCTCCTCGGGTTCCGCAGCCAGGACGGGAGTGGTCTCATAGAAGTCGGTGAACACCTGGGCGAGCCCGTAAGCATAATCGGCGAACAGTGAGGGCAGGTTGAGGTCACAGGCCTTGCCCAGCACCAGGGACATCTCCATCATCTTCAGGATCAGGGCCTTTTCCGCAGGCCCCACCTGCGGCTCCCTGCCGAAACCTTGCTCTCCCGCGGGCACGGCCAGCAGGCCCCGTTCGCGCGCACGGGCAAGAATGCTGCACGCCCGGGCATGGGAGTACTGCAGGTAGGGACCGCTGTTCCCCTGCATGCTCAGGGCATCGTCGAAGTCAAAGGCCACCAGGGTGTTGGGGTGGAACCTCACCATGTAGTAACGCACGGCGCCACAGGCGATGGAGCGGGCGATTTCTTCCCGGCGGGAGGGTTCCAATTCCGGGTGGCGGGCCTCCACTTCGCGCAGGGCCAGGCGCTCGGCGGCGGCCAGCAGGTCCTTTGCCTTCACTCCCACCCCCTTGCGCCCGGACATGGCCACCGCCCCGGCGTCTTCTTCCACCTCAAGGCCCAGCTCCCGGGCGGCCCGGGGCGAGAGGGCCACCACTTCGTAGGCGAAGTGGATGGAGTTGCGGGCCGCCTCTTCGAACCCCAGCCGGCGCAAGGAATAACGGAGGACGTCCTGCAGGTACTTTTGCCTGACATCTATGACGTTGATCACACGCCAGGCCCGCCCGAATTCACCCTCCTGGCCATCGGCGGTGGTGGACGTCCACAGGACGGTCCCGTCCGGTTGCCGCACGTAAGGGCGATAACGGAAGTCCTTCCCCAGCAGGCCGAACTTCCACAACTGGTAGGCGATGTCTTTGCCCGTATAGGTGGCGGTGCCATCCGAACGCACCAGGACCTTGTCCGGGTTTTCCAGGTGGGCGAACTCAGGCAGGTCGGAGAGCTTGACCACCCAGCAGCCGGCGTTGGGACCCGTCTCCTCTTTGACCAACGTGCCTTCCTGCCGCAACATTTCAAAGGCGTGGCGGAAAAACCCGGCCCGCAGGATGTCAGACTCCCAGGTGAGGAGGTCATAGCGAATCCCGAGCGGCCACATGGTGTGAAGGTGCTCCTTCACAATGGCCTCCGCCACCTCACGGGCGGTGCGCGCGACCTCATTATCCCCTTCTTCGATCAGGGAGAGCACCTGGCGGCGGTACTCGCGCGCACCCGGGTCGCGCTCGTACAGGTCCTGCACCTCGGTGTAAAGATCCCAGCAGAAGTAGTCAAAGGGCTCGTCAGGCCGGGGACGACAACCCAGGCGGTGCAGCCCCACCACGATGTCGGCCACCTGCACGCCGGTATCGTCGATGTAGTTCTGCACCTCCACCTGATACCCCCGCGCCCGGTACAACCGGGCCAGGGTGTCTCCCAGGCAGGCGTTGCGGAGGTGACCGATATGGGCAGCCTTGTTGGGATTTATGTTGGTGTGCTCGATGACCACCTTGGGCCCGGTGCCGGGATCGCTGCGACCGTACGCCTCTCCCCGCTCGGCCACCTGGCTCAGGAACTCCAGGGCCAGGTTGCCCGCTGCCAGCCGGAAGTTCACGTAGCCGGGGGCGGTGGCCGTCACCTCCCGCACCCAGGGCAGTTCGCCGCGCGAAACGCGCGCGGTTATGCTCTCCGCCACCTCGCGGGCCATGTCCAGGGGAGGCCGCCGCAACGTGCGGGCCAGGGTCAGGCACACGGGGGAGGACAGGTCCCCGAACTCCTCCCGTGGCGGGGTTTCCAGGCCCACCTCCTCCGGCGCGATGCGGGCACCCAGTTCGGCCACCGCCCGAACCAGCGCCTCCCGTAACGTCTCCTGTAACCTGGCCAGATCCAGTTCCACCCACTCCCTTATCGTCCCAGGCGGCTACCGGGGGCCGCAGGACAGCCACCGGTATTCTAGCCAAGCCGCCCGGTCCCATGCAACAGTCCGGCGACCCCCCTCTTGTCGCGGATCGGTCCCTTGACACGAGCGGTGGGGATCATAATCATTTAGGGGGCAAGCCCGATCCCGAGACGGGGCCGCCGGCACAAACTTTTTTGGGGGAGTGAACGAACACCGTGGTAGCAGGGCTCGTAGCCATCCTGATTCTGGTCCTGGTACTTCCTTTCGTTTTCCGTCCCGTCGAGCACAACCTGGAGGCGTTTCTCTTTGTGATGGGGGTGGCGGCTACCCTGGTTTCCCGCACCCTCAGCGTGCACCTCTTCCTGCACGCGCTCCGCGAACCCCTCATGATCACCGGCGCCGTCCTGGTAGCCGGGCTCCTGTTCCGGTTCCTCCAGAAGCAGGTGGGGGCCACAGTGGAAGGGGCCGTGCGCAAACTGTCCCTGCCCTTCTTCGGGGCCCTGGTGGTGGTGGCCCTGGGCATGGTGTCCAGCATAATCACCGCCATCATCGCTTCCCTGGTACTGGTGGAAATCGTCAACTCCCTGCCCGTCGACAGGCAACGCCGGGTGCCCTTCACCGTGGCCGCCTGCTTTGCCATCGGCCTGGGGGCTGCGCTCACGCCGGTGGGAGAACCCCTTTCTACCATCGCCACATCCAAAATGGGCCAGGGATTCTGGTACCTGGCCGGGCTGCTGGCAAAGTTCATAGTGCCGGGGATCCTCGCGCTGGGTGTCCTGTCCGCCTATCTGCTGCGGGGGCGGGCAGTGACGCCCGGGGGTGAGCGGCGGGAAATCCGGGGTGAAACCGTCCCCGGTGTCATCGTAAGAGCGTTGAAGGTCTACCTGTTCGTGATGGCGCTGGTCCTCTTGGGGGAAGGATTCAAGCCGGTCATCGACATGTACGTGCTCAAGCTGTCCCCCCAGATCCTGTACTGGATTAACATGGTCTCTGCCGTCTTAGACAACGCTACCCTGACCGCGGCGGAGATCACCCGGGAGATGACGGACGCCCAGGTGCGGGCGATCCTGATGGGCCTCCTCATTTCCGGCGGAATGCTCATCCCCGGGAACATCCCCAACATCATCTCGGCGGGGAAGCTCGGCATCGGCAGCCGCGACTGGGCCCGCACCGGCATCCCCCTCGGCCTGGTGCTGCTCGCGGCCTACTTCGTCATCCTGTTCGTGCTCTAGCGCGGCGGCCCGGGTGCGATGGTAAAGCAGACCGCCAATGCGGCCCGTCTCCGCAGCACTCAGACCGCCCCATCCGCGCGCCCGTACCTTGTCCCACAGCCCCAACTCCCTGGCAATGGCCTCCTTGAGGGGAGCCAGGGGATCTTCCTTCCTGACGCTCAAAACCTGCACCACCGCCCGGCCCGGTCCCGCTTATTTTGGCCTCCAGCGCCGTGTCGCTATACCGGCACCACCCCCCGCGGCGGCGGCGAACTGCATGTCATACAGGCGCCGGTACATGCCGCCCCGGGCCAGGAGCTCATCGTGGGTGCCTGCTTCCACGATGCGGCCCTCGTCCAGCACGTAGATGCGGTCAGCGTCCCGTACGGTGGAAAGCCGGTGGGCAATCACCACCGCTGTGCGGCCCCTGAGCAGGCGGCGCAGGGCCTCCTGGATCAGGGCCTCCGTGTACGGGTCCACGCTGGAGGTGGCCTCATCCAGCACCAGGATGGCGGGATCGGCCAGCAGGGCGCGGGCGAAGGCCAGGAGCTGCCGCTGCCCCACGGAAATGCGGGCCCCCCTCTCCCCCACCTCGGTGTCGTAGCCCTGAGGGAGCCGGCGGATGAAGGCATCCGCCCCCACCGCTCGCGCGGCTTCTTCCACCTCGTGGTCGCTAGCGGTGGGCCTGCCGTACCGGATGTTTTCCCGGACGGTACCCGAGAAAACGAAGCTGTCCTGCAGCACCACTCCCATCTGGCGACGCAACGAGGCCAGCGTCACGCGGCGGATGTCATGGCCGTCTATGGTGATGCGCCCCTCCTGGGGGTCGTAAAAGCGGGCCAGCAGGTTGATCACGGTGGTCTTGCCCGCCCCGGTCGGGCCCACGAGTGCGACGGTTTCTCCCGGCCGCGCCTCCAGGTTGATGCGGTGCAGCACCTCCTGGCCGGGCTCGTAGGAGAAGCTGACGTCCTCGAACTTCACCTCGCCCCGCACCCTGGGCAGTTCGACCGCGTCCGGGGCCTCCCTCACCGCGGGTTGGGTGCCCAGGATCTCCAGGATGCGCTCGGTGGAAACCCCTGCGGAGAGGAACACGCTGTAAACCTGGGTGATTTCCCGGATGGGCATGAAAAACCGAGCCAGGTAGCTCAGGAAGGCCACCACGGTGCCGAGGGGTACCTCCCCCAGCGAGATGAGGTAACCCCCGTACCAGACCACCACCGCCGACCCCACCGCTCCCACCAGTTCCACCGCCGGGTAGAAGGCAGACTCCAGGGCGGCGGCCTGCACGTTGGCCCGCAAGTTGCGAGCGTTGATTTCGTCGAAGCGTTCCGCATTAACCTCTTCTCTCGAAAAGGCCTGGGTCACCCGCACACCTGATATGGACTCCTGCAGGTTAGCGTTCACATCGGCTATGCGCCGCCTCACGCGGTGAAAGGCCTGGACCAGCCTCCCTTGGAATCCCCAGGTAAGCAGAAACAGCAGGGGAAGCACCGAGAAGGAGGCCAGGGCCAGGGGCGCGTCGATACGCAGCATGACGTAGATGATGCCCACGATGCTCACCAGGTCTCCCAGCGTGCTCACCAGGCCGGAGGTGATCAGTTGACTGAGGGCATCCACGTCATTGGTGACCCGGGACATGACCCGACCCACCTGGGTGCGGTCCCAGAAGTCCGGGCCCAGGCCCAGGAGATGGGCGAACAGGCGCTGGCGCACATCGAACACGACGGTCTGGCCCACCCGCGACATGATGTACACCTGGGCGTACAGGGCCAGCCACTGGGCCAGGTGAGCAGCCAGGTAGAGCGCGCCGGCGCCCAGCACCCCGCGCATATCCCGGGCCGGGATATAGCGGTCGATGACCAGCTTGACCAGGTAAGGCCCGGGGAGCCCCAGGGCAGCCACCAGGATCACCAGCACCGTGGCTGCCGCCAGGGACGAAAGGTGCGGCCGCAGCCAGCGCCCCAGTTCCCGGTAGGCACGGCGGCTGACCTGGGAAAGGCGGGCGTCGGCATCCAGGGCATCATGAGGTCCGAACCACATCAGGCCGGCACCCCTTCGGAACCGCCCAGCTGGGTCTCATATATCTTGCGGTAAAGCGGGCACGACCGGAGGAGTTCGTCGTGGCCGCCACGGGCCACAATGCGGCCCTCATCGAGAACCACCACCAGGTCGGCAGCGCGCACGGTGGACAGGCGCTGGGCGATGATGAACGAGGTGCGGTCACGCAACAGCCGGGTGAATTCTTGCTGGATGCGGTACTCGGTCTCGGCGTCCACGCTGGAGGTGGACTCGTCGAAGAGCAGGATGCGGGCATCCATGAGAAGGGCCCGGGCGATGGCCACCCGTTGCTTCTGACCACCGGACAGTCCCACTCCCCGCTCCCCGATCACCGTGTCGTATCCCCGGGGAAGAGACATGATGAAGTCATGGATGTGGGCGGCCCGGGCTGCCCTGATCACCTCGTCCAGCGTGGCCTCGGGGCGCCCGTACGCGATGTTCTCCCGGATGGACGCCGAAAACAGGAAGGTTTCCTGAGTCACTACTCCGATTTGCCGGCGCAGGCTGTCCAGGGTCATGTCCCGCACATCCACCCCGTCGATGAGCACGCGTCCCTCGTCCACGTCATAAAAGCGCGGGATCAGGTGGATGAGGCTGCTCTTGCCCGAACCCGTGGGCCCCAGGATCACCACCGTCTGTCCGGGCTGCACCTCCAGATCGACGTGCTCCAGGGCCCGGAATCCCGAACGGTAACGGAAGGAAACGTTCTCGAAGCGGACGTGGCCGCGGAACGGAGGCATCTTGCGGGCCCCCGGCTTCTCTCTAACCTCGGCCGGGGTATCCAGCAACTCGAACAAGCGCTGGGCGGCGGCCGTCCCCCGCGAGGCGAGGTTGACCAGGAAGCCCAGTTGCCGGATGGGTATCATGAGCTGCCCCAGGTACGAGGTGAACGCCACCAGGCCCCCGACGGTGAGCCGGCCCAGCATCACCTCCCGGCCTCCGTATCCGAGCACCAGCGCGGTGCCGGCTGCACCCAGGAAGTTCATGTACGGTCCCCAGAATGCCTGCCCGCGCAGGGCCATCATGGTAATCTCCATGTAGCGACGGTTCTGGGCAGTGAACTTCTCCTTCTCCAGGTCCTCGCGGGCGAAGGATTGCACCACCCTGATGCCGGCCAGGCTCTCCTGCAGGTAGGCGTTCAGCACGGCCACCTGCTGGTGAATCTGGCGCCACAGGGGACGCACCCGGCTGCCGAACTGTATCACCGCATGGACCAGGAGGGGGAAGACGGCCATGCATACCAGGGTAAGCCTCCAGTTGAGTCGCAACAGGATGCCCAGGGTGACGATCACCTGCAACAGGCTGTTCCCCGTGCCCATGATGCCCATGGCCAGGAAGCGATTGACCGTCTCCACGTCGATGGTGAGCCGGGACATGATCTGGCCCGTCTGGGCCTGGTCGTAAAACCCGAAGGAAAGTTGCTGCAGATGCCCGAAGAGCCGGTTGCGGAGATCGTATGTAACCCGCTGGGCCACGTATTGCATGGAATATCGCTGCAGGAACCTGGCTGCCCCCTGCGCACCCGCCACCGCCACCAGGGCAACGGCGCCCCAGGGAAGCAAGTTCCAACGCCCCTGCTCCAGGATGGCGTCCACCACCCACATGAGCACCCAGGGGGAAAGGGCGGCCACGGCGGGCACTACCAGGATCATGACCACGCCGCAGGCCAGGAGATTGCGGTACGGGCGCAAGAACGGTACCAGCCGCCGCAGCCCTCGCATCTATTCCCGACCCTCCCGGCCCGGTCGCTCTCCGGGCCCGTCCCCGGTGCGTTCCCGCCCTCCCGGCTGTTCCGGGCCGGCCGGTTGCTCGAGGACACGCAGGCCCACCGCCCGCAACAGGTCCTGCAAGTACTCGGTGACCAGGTCCGCCTTGAGCAGGATCAGCCCGTTGCCGTGATGGCTTCCGAAAACCATCACCTTGTCCCCGATCTCCAGGCCCAGTTCCTTGCGCGCCTCGACCGGGATCACCACCTGCCCGCGCTCCCCAACGGTGGATGAGCCGTAGAACCTGCCACCCGGCAGGTGCCCGACCTTCTTCCCCAAGACAAATCACCACCGGATACGAAAAGTACGATGGATCATCTCCATCGTACCCATTATACCCGGCAGCAAACGGTAAGTTAACCCCCCAGGCTACCGCCGGGAGACCAGGGCCGGGTCCACGTAACCTACCGTACCGCTTTGCCCCACCAGCAACAGGCCCTCCTGGCCCGTATCCTCGGGGTCAAAGAAGTACACGGACCGAAGGGGGTCCCCCAGTTCGGGAAAGCTCAGCCGCCGCACCCTGTAGACACCCGGGCGGAACCAGGCAGCCATCCCCCGTGAAGGGGTCCATTCCACGACCGCCACGTCGTTCCCCTCCGGGTGCACGCCCGCCAGGGTACCCGCGGCGGAAGCCACCGCCGTCCCGGGCCGGAAGATGGGTGCCGGCAGCCGCCGCCAGCGCAACTGGCCGTCCCGCCCCTCCCCCAGATAGGACACCTCTTGCTGCCCCGCTCGCACCGCCAGATACACGGTGAGGCCCCTGTCACCCCGGCACGCCGCCAGGTCCAGCACGTCGGGATGCTCGGGCGCCAGGTAGGGCCGCCCACCCACCCCCTCGAAACTCAGGCTTCCCTGCTGCCAGGCAAGCAACCACACCTGAACCTCGTAACCGCCCCTCTGCCGCAGGGCGCCTGCGGCGAGCAGGGTCGTCACCGTGCCACCCCCCGGTACCGGGCACAGGCGGTGCACCTGGGCGGGCAAGCTGAGGGCAGCCGGGTCCCCGTTCAGCCGCAAGCCCCCCTGGGAATCCACCCACAGGGCCACGGGAGTCTCTTTCCCAGGCAGCAGTACCAGACTGCCCGCCCGGCCGGCGGCGGGCAGCAGGTTCTCCCCGCCCACGAGCGAACCTCCCACGTAGCGCCACACCCTGCCCGTGGCCGTCACCACCACGGCCTGTCCGGATACCTCGCCCGCATAGGTCAGGGGTTCGGAAAAGCGGACCTCTTCCATTTCCGGCACTGCGGTCAGGCCCGCCGGCTCCGCCGTCCCCCGCGCCCAGACGGTGTTCCCGTCCTCCTTCGCCAGTGCGGACCGTGCCTGGGCAGCCGCCGGCGTGCCCAGCACGCGAAGCAGGCGCACGCGGGCAGGCGCTGTTTTGGCGTAGTAACTTGCCTGGGCCTTCCCTTCCGGCGCCGGGGCCAACCCGGCGCGACCTGCAACAGCCTCATCGCGCACGGACGGTACAGGAGCACGGGCGGTCAGGACCAAGCCTCCCTGGCCCCCGGGATCCTCCACCACCGGTGGCACCTGGGCCCGCAGGTCGACCACCACACCCCCCAGCATGACCAGGATTGCGGCTGCAACCGCCGCCACCCGGAGGGCGCGTACC
Organism: Bacillota bacterium; assembly: GCA_040757085.1. Classification (NCBI taxonomy): domain Bacteria; kingdom Bacillati; phylum Bacillota; species Bacillota bacterium. Next base: position 70,054 of record JBFLXJ010000033.1, read on the forward strand.
ACCCGGCGTCGCCCCTCGCGGGCCACAATGGCCGGCACCTGAGCCAGCACGCGGCGCCGCATGGTAACATCGAAAACCAGGTCCGGGGGCACCAGCCCGTCGGCCCATACCCGCATGTGCTCAAGGAGTTCCTCGCACGAACCCGAGCAGGGGCTCTCAATCTTCCTGAATTCCTGGCCCCGCTCCCCCATCATGAGGTCCAGCCCTCTTTCTCCAGCAGGGTCTTGAGCATCAACCTGGCCCGGTGCAACCGGGATCGTATCGTGGCGGGAACTACCCCCATGGCCCGGGCGATCTCCACGGTGTCGTAGCCACTCCAGTAGTGCAACATGACCACGTCCCTGTATACGGGCGGCAACCTTCTCACCATGGCAAGCATCCGCTGCTGCTGCACCCGGCGCCATCCCCCCTCCCCGTCCTCTCCCACGGCAGGAAGGGGATCTGCCAGCAGCATGGTCCGGCCGGCCGTCCGCCGCCGGTCACGACACAGGTTGAGACAAATGCGACCCAGCCAGGCCCCCAATTGACATTCTCCCCTGAACTGACCCCCCTTCGCCAGGGCCCGCAGGAACGTTTCCTGGGCCACGTCTTCCGCCTCGTGACGGTCTCCCAGAGTAAGGTACGCCAGGCGCAGGATATAGTCGCCGTACCGCTGCATAGCCTGCTCCACTGCCCGGGCGGGATCACACCGGTACACCCTCAGCCATTCCGCCGCCTCGGGCACCATCTTCCCGCCCGCTCCCGGCGCGCCGTTCCTACTCATAATGACGCCTCGCGACGCACTAACGTTGCAGATGCACCCCAAGCGCAGCAGGGCACCGCTACCCCCTAGCCCGGAATAACAGGGCGCTGCTGCCCAGCCGCCCGGACCTGCCAGCCTAACCAGTTCTTCTCGGGGGGCCCCGTTTCCTCCGTCGCTGTGCAACGCTTGCCCCAGCCGGCCCGTCTATACATCGGGTGGCAGGCAACCCGGCCTACCGGCAAACGATCCGCCCCGCAGCCCTGTACCGGTGGCCGCTACCTGCTATCGGACTGCAGGTTCCGGCCTGGCACCCGCAAGAAAGGCGCAGCAGTACCGGAGGACAACCGGCGCCCCGCCAACCCTCCGGTGCCGCCCGCGCCTTCTTGCTCCTGTGCACCTTCACGAGCGGCCGCGCAAATCGGCCAGGTGGCCACGCAGGTAAAAACGGGGATTGAGGCTACACCTGACGCCCGAAGCGATACGCCAAATGTGGGGCAGGGACACCCGGCCCGCCATCACGTTCCGCAATAGGATGAACAGGTTGGGGATCAGGTACCAACTGCTGCGCACGGCAGTACGGTAAAGCGACGTGAACTCCCGATAAAAATCCTCCAGCTTGAGCCGGGTTGGGATAACGCTGTGGAACAGGTCGTACAACTCGTAGTTAGTGGTGATCAGGCGGTCTCTCCACTTGCGGTAAAGCTCGGTTCCCGGCAGGGGAGTCAGCACGGCAATGGAGGGCGCCGAAATCCGGTACTTGCGCAGAAACGCACGCAGCTTTTCGAACTGACGGTGGGTGTAATCCGGATCCACGATGAAGGACGGGGTCACGGCTATTCCCAGGCGCCGTAACACGTCCAGGGCTCGCACGTTGTTTTCCACCGTATTCTTCTTGTTCAGGACGTGCAGTTCTTCGTCATCCACCTTTTCCATGCCGATGAACACCCGGTACAGCCCGACTTCCTTCCACAGGCGCAGGAGGTCGGGGTGCTTGACCACCGTGTCGCTCCGGGCCTGGACGGTATAGCGGTGGCGGATGCGGTTACGCTTCAACTCCTGGGCGATGGCTTCCGCCCGCGGGACGCTCAGCAGGAAGTTGTCATCGGTGATAAGGACATACTCTTCCCGCACCCCATCCAGTTCCTCCGCCACCCGGGCCGGACTCTTGACCCGGACCGTTCCCCGGTAGAACTTCCAGACCGAGCAAAAGGTGCACCGGTAGGGGCAGCCCCGGGCCGTTTCCACCGAGGCCATGGGTTTTTGCAGACCCAGGTAGTAGAACCGGCGGTAAGGAGCCGTCAGTTGACGGGCCACCGGAGACAGATCATCCAGGGCCGCCGGGGGCCTTTCGCCCGTCCACACCTGTCCCGAGGAGGTGTTCAGCACCAGGCCCGATACGTCCCGCAGGCACCCGCCGCGGGCCACCGTGTCCACCAACTCCCGGGCCGTGAGTTCACCCTCGCCCACCACCACGGCGTCCACCTCGGTCCCGGAGAAGTCTTCCGGACAAAGGGAGGCGTGGTGCCCGCCCACGAACACGAAGCAATCGGGCCGCCGTTCCTTCACCCGCCGTGCCACCGCTCTGGTGCGGTAAACGTCCATGGTAAACCCGCAGCTGATCCCGCACAGTTGGGGTTCGAACTCTGCCAGGGCGCGATCGAGCCACCGCGGCGCCAAAAGGTCCACCAGGTTCACCTCGTGAGGGGGACCCCAGCGCCGGTCAAGGAGGGCCCCGGCCACTGCCTCCAGACCCAGCGGCTCCACCACCGCAGTACTTCCGAAGCCCACCCCCCCCGCGGGGCGGGGCTGTACCAGCAGGACTCTCGCCACCTGCACCACCCCCTGCTAGTTTGCACGACGCAGCCCGGTTAGCCGCAACGGGAGAAACCGCAGAAATGGCAGACCAGGCACCCGCTTTCGTGAGTGAGGTGGCCACCGCACTCGGGGCAGGCACCCATGTGGTTGTCGACGGGATCGAGACTCACTGCCATCTGATCCCAGGAATGCTGGCCGACACTGCCGGGGTTGGGAGAAATGCTCTCCCGGGCCGTATTCTCTCGGGCCGCAGCCTTCCGTTTCAGATAGCGCTCCAGCACAATGCCGATGGCGTCCGGGCAGGAAAGCACCATTCCACCGCCTTCCACCCAGGCAGGCGACGGGCAGCGGATGCCCCGCAATTCCTTCACGACAGACTCCGGCCGGACTCCCGAACGCAACGCCAGCGATATGAGCCGGGCCACCGCCTCGGACTGGGATGACGCACAGCCGCCCGACTTGCCCATGGAGGCGAACACCTCGCACAGGCCGTACTCGTCCTCATTGATGGTCACGTACAGGTTCCCGCAGCCCGTCCTTATGCGCTCGGTGCTGCCGTGGGTGACCGATGGCCTGGCCCTTGGCGTAATCCCTCCCCGGCCCCCCGCAGGCGCCGCCGCAAGCCGGGGCTCTGCCGCGCCTTCCCGCACCACCGGGCCGACGGCCGGGCGCTCTTCCGCGCTCTCTCCCCCGGCTCGCACGGGCTCCTCGGGCGCCACACGCACCTGGCCCGGAACACCGCCCGAAACAGCCTGAGAGCGCCCGAGTTCCGCCTGCCGCGGCAGCTCCCCGGGCGGCTCCTCTCCCTTCCGCACCGTGCCCACGTTCAGCACCTGCTCCTCCCGACTCCGGTCACGATATATGGTCACGCCCTTGCACCCCAGTTCGTACGCCAGGAAGTAAACCTTCGCCACGTCCTCGCGCGTGGCCTCGTTGCACATATTCACCGTCTTGGAGACGGCATTGTCCGTGTGCGTCTGAAAAGCGGCCTGCATGCGGATGTGCCATTCGGGATCGATCTGCAGGGCGGTGACGAACACCCGCTGCCACCGCTCGGGGACGCCGGGTAGCCCCCGGACCGAGCCGCGCTCCGCCACCAGCCGCATCAGCTCCGGGCTGTAAAACCCCTCTCTCCTGGCCACTTCCTCGAAGATCGGGTTGACTTCGACCAGTTGCTGGCCTTCCAAAACCTTGCGGAAGAAGGCCAGGGCGAACAGGGGCTCGATACCGGAAGAGCAACCCGCGATGATGCTGATGGTGCCCGTGGGTGCAATAGTGGTGAGGGTGGCGTTCCGCACGGGAGGACCGTCCCGGAACACGCTGTGGGAGAAATTTGGAAACGCCCCCCGTTCCCGTGCCAGCTGGCGAGTTGCCTCCCGTGCCTCGCGGTGGATGAACCCCATCACCTCGTCAGCCAGGCGCAGTGCCTCGGAGGAATCGTAGGGGATCCCCAGCTTGATGAGCATGTCCGCCCAGCCCATCACGCCCAGGCCGATCTTGCGGTTGCCCCGGGCCATCTTTTCGATTTCGGGCAGGGGGTATTTGTTTGCGTCTATGATGTTATCCAGAAAACGGACGCCCAGACGGGTAATCCGGGAAAGCTCATCCCAATCTATCGCCTCCCTGGCGTAGGCCAGCAGTTCCTCGCCCCTCAAATCCCAAACCCGCAGTTTTTCCCATGACTCCGCGCCCGGCCTCACCGCAAGCGAAAGGTTGATGGACCCCAGGCAGCACGCCTCGTACGGGAGCAGAGGTTGCTCCCCGCAGTTGTGGGCACATATCCCGTTGGCGTCAAAGGCGTTGACGCCGGGGACCCGCACGTCGTAGACCTCCTCGACACCGTCCTCCTTGACCGCCAGGACGGTGGCCACGAACCGCTCGCGGTTCAACGTGCGCCGGCAGGCACGGAGGAGCAATGCGAGCTTCCGCGCCTTGACGCTATCGCCAAAGCCAATCCGTTCCGCAAACACGGCCACGTTATCGCCGCTGATGACTAACTCGTGCCGGGTCGTGCCCCTGTACTCTCTGGCCCGTCCTTTGCCATCCGGCATCAGCCGGGCAGCAGGCGGCCGCCGCTCCTCATGGATGGTGCTCACCATGCCCAGCCTGAGCAGCATGCGCTGGACCAAACGCAAAAGATCAAGGCTGCTCTGGGACAGGCGGATGCTCACGCCCTTTTCCTGGCTCCCCTGGACCGAGCCGGCGCAGTCAAAGAGGCCGCGCAGGAAGCCCCGGTAGCCCTCTGACGAAGCGCGTTCGATCTCCGGGGAAACCGCCTTGGCGCCCGGACGCATCCCCATCCGCCCCGCCAGCACCTCCAAAGCAGCCGAATTGAGGCGGAAGTCCCCGCAACCGGTGAGCGGTACCCACCCGGTGAAGTCCATGCGGTGCGGCACTGCCTCCGCGCACCCCAGCGCAAGCCGCATGGCCGCGGACGCTCCCCCATGCGCGGGCGGGCCGTCGACCGCTTCCCACACCGCTCCCCCTCCTGCCGCCACGCCGCCAGACGCTTCCTCCCCGGAGCACACAGCCAGGACAGCTGCATTTTTCTTGAGCACTCCGTCGCCGGCCAGCAGGCCGAGCAGATAACCCTCACCCTCGCTCAACTCTCCGGTCCAGCCGGGAAGCGACCGATGGTCGTGCAGGACGATCCGGTCGCCGGGCTTGAGTTCCCCCGCCCTGACCCACTCGCAGCCAATACGGTAGCGCGCACGGTCGACCAAGCGCAGGACCCGATGGTCGGCGGTGAGCCGGACGCTGTACCCCTCCCGGGTGGATAGCCTCACGACCGGCCTGGTCGCTGTCCTGAAAAAGCCCTCTTTCCCGGTCTTGTAGCACACGCCGTTGATAACTGCTTCGAAAGGCCGGCCCACCAGTTCCCGCACCTGGCGCGGGCCTTCACCCGTCATCACCCAGGTATCACCGGTGACACAGGGGTTGGTGCTCTCGATCTCGCCCAGTTCGGGGGTGGGGTTGTCCCGGTTCAGGCGATCCAGAAAGACGATGCCCGGCTCCCCGTTCCGCCACGCCCCCTCCACGATACGGTCGAAAACATCGCGCGCCCGCAGGCGACCCACTGCCTCCCCGGTACGGGGGTTGACCAGGTCGTACTCACGGTCTTCCCGCACCGCACGCATGAACTCTTCCGTAATCCCCACCGAGATGTTGAAGTTGGTGATGTCGGCGTTGTCCTGCTTGCAGGTGATGAACTCCATAATGTCGGGGTGATCCACCCGCAAGATACCCATATTCGCTCCGCGACGCGTGCCCCCTTGCTTTATGGCTTCGGTGGCGGCGTTGAATACCCGCATGAAGGACACCGGCCCGGAGGCAACGCCACCGGTGGTACGCACCACGTCGTTCTTGGGGCGAAGCCGCGAGAAGCTCATGCCCGTGCCGCCCCCCGATTGGTGGATGAGGGCAGCATGTTTGATACTTTCAAAAATCCCCACCAGGGAGTCGTCCACGGGCAGGACGAAGCAGGCCGACAACTGGCTCAGTTCCCGCCCCGCATTCATCAGGGTGGGCGAGTTGAACATGAACCTCTTCTCCGTCATGGCGTCGTACAGCCGATCCTGGAAAGAGCGGATGCCGGCACTTTCTCGCTCCATCACCCTGGCCAGTTCGTCAAAAGGCACCCTCATGTGCCCGTGCCTGTCCAGCCATATGTAGGCGCGCTGCAACATCTCCCAATCCCAGCGGGTCAGTCCCTCCAGTACTCCCAGCCGCTCCGGCCACCCCGCCGGCGGAGTCCCCGGTTCGCCATGGGGAGTCTGACCTCCCTCGGGATCATATACCTCAACCAGATACAGACCTTCCACCAGTGCGATGTTCCGTGCTACCCGCCGGAACAACTGCTCCGGAGTCTCCACCACCTTCCCGCTGGCATCCTTGGCCAGGTACCGCTTCCGCAACACCACCAGGCCGTTCTCACTCAACTGCAGTTCTGCCACTTCATCTCCCCTCCCCGTCCGGGCCCAACTCGCCTGCCTCATCCACCCCCTTCTTCCGCACCCTACCCCCCGCCCGCGCCACGCCCGCAATCGCCACTGCCGGGCCCCCCGCCGTGCGCGCTGGCCCCGCTGCCGCCGCCCCCACTCCCGCCGCCGCTGCCGTGGACCCCGCTGCCGTGGCTCCCGCTGCCCCCAAGACCGGGCGCTTCCTGTCCGCACTCGCGCTCCCGCAGCAGGCGCTGCACCTCCTCGGCAAACCGCCTAAGGTCGGCAAACTGCCGGTACACGGAGGCAAAACGCACATAGGCCACCTCGTCCAGCTCCCGCAGGTGCTCCATCACCATCTCGCCGATGACCCTTGACTCCACCTCCCGCTCCCCCCGGGAGCGTAATTCCTTCTCGATATCCTGGACCACCGCATGCAGGCGCTCCGAAGGCACCGGGCGCTTCTCACACGCCTTCAGCAAACCGGCCAGGATTTTGCCGGAGTCGAAGCGTTCCCGGCGTCCATCCTTCTTGACCACCACCAGGGGGGGCTCGTCCACCTTCTCGTAAGTCGTGAAGCGGCGGTGGCAATCCTCACACTCCCGCCGCCTCCGGATGACGGTCCCGTCCTCGGTGGGGCGAGAGTCCAGAACCCTGCTCTCGGGAAACCCGCAGTACGGACACTTCACGGTAAACACCTCAGGGCAGCAAATCTGGTTGCGTGACGCAGGGACGCGCGGCGGTATCCGGCCTGGCGAGCCATACTACCGCACTAAAGTTTCACCCATATGTTGACCCGGCACACACATTATACCACCATATTTGGGGCTGGCAAGCCCCCGCCAGGGACATGCTCGGCCAGCGAAGCGCAACCAGCGGCACCTCGCTGCACCGTGAGGGGTCAGGCTCGCTCGGGTTCGTCCTGGCGTTTCCCGCGTTCCCTCAGGCACACTCTCCCCAGCAGCACCCACTGCCTGCGCCCGGCCCCGCGATCCAGATACAGCCGAAAACGCTCCCCGTCCTCGGTCTCCACCTCGTAGCAGGTGCGGTGCCTCCTCTGATACCACTTCTTCCGAGTCGGAGCCGCCACACCAAAACCGTAATCGTCCCACCGGGCCACCACTGCCTTCACCCGGTACTGCCGGCCCGCCCAGGTAAAGCTGATCGGCCGCTTCCACCCCGGCTCCTGAACCCATTCCACGCCCACCGGCCTGCCAATGAACTCCATGCTTCCATCCCCCGGCTGCCAACTCAGCCGTGCTTTACGGACTTGCGGAGGTACAGGGCACTGACCTCGTTCAGGAATACCACCCGGGGATCATCCTCGGGGATGTCCCGGAGGGGCAATAATCCCTCTCCTTTCCGCCTGATGCCAGTATAACTCAGATCCTCCGGGCGGATGGTCACCAGTTTGACCTCGTGCTGCTCGCTAAGACCCCTCTTCATGAGGTCCCGTGCCATCGTTTGCCTGGCCTTGTCAGTATCCGGGTACGCTTCGGTCGGGCCGGAGTGCTGCGGGCCGTTGAATTCGAAGGCCACGCCACAGGTGTACCATCTATCATATTCCATCCTTTCGCCTGTTAGGGGGTTGACCAGGAAACCGGGGCGGGCGTTGTCGGTGTAATCATCCGAATCAACGGTCAGAGTGAGCCATTCCTTCATGATGGCCTCTCCCTTGAACTCCGCGCGGTCGAGCCGCCTCCGAATAAGGTCCAGATCCCGGCGGATGCGATCCAGCTCGACGTCGTGCAGGATGAACACCGTTCGCCTCGTGCGCCGCACATATTCGAACTCCAACCAGCCCCGCTCCGCCAACATCCGCAGGTAACTGCGCATGCTGGTCGGGCTACGGACGCCGACCATCTTCATGAGTTCTTCGCGCGTAGGTGAACACCGCCTGTTTGCCCGAGAGCAGAAACTGGCCAGCACCAGGTAAGTAACCTTGGCCTCGGGTGGCAACGCCGGATCCCTCACCAAACCAACTGGCACATACACCCAGTTGTGCACCTGGCACACCCCTCCTTGCCTCCCATAATTTAACACAGGCGCTGCCCTTTCCTCCCACACCGTCCAGACCGTCAGCCCGGTAACTGTGTTGTCCGGCAAAACACCGTCACCCAGGTGACACTACACCCCTGTATGCTTTACATAAAACCGGTCCCCCAGGTTATGTCCCCGGGTATGGCGCCCAACTGCCGCACACCGTCAGCCGGCTGACAGTCCGGAACGCAGGAATACGGTCAGCTAGCTGACTGCATGGCAGGCGCCGGATACCGGGGAACCGGCCGATGCCGGTGCCGACGCGGTCAGCCGGCAGGCGGCACCGCGGACAGGCAAACCGGGAGGGGCTCGGCCAGCACGATTTCCTTCCGGGAGACGCGGCATTTTCCCGCCAGGACCAGGACGCCGCGACCAGCAGCATCGACCAGGGCAGCAGCAAAGGCGGGATCTGTATCGCGGTTGGGGGCAAAGCAGCATGCATCGGCGCGCTGAACCACAAATACCACTGCCGCCGCCGGTGCCAACCGGGCCAGTCCCTCCAGGTGACGCCTGCCCCGTACAGTCGGTGCATCCGGGAATAAGGCCACGCCGTGCCGCACCAGCGTCACCGACTTGCACTCGATCATCCAGCCGCCCACCGCCAGGTCGAACCGTCCCCGGCCCCAGGTGGGTTCCCTGACCAGCCTCCCCCACCCGGACGCGCCCAGCGCCTCCGCCACCAGCAGGGGAGGCAGGCGGGCGTCCACGCAAACCAGTCCTCCCCTGGACTCAACCAGGAGGAGGTCCGCCGCAGTTCGCCTACCTCCACTTTCAGGCGGGGTATCCTGCCAAGCACCTGCAGGCGGCCACGCCTCAGCCCGAACGGAGCCCGCTACCGCCCGGCGCCCAATGCCTGCCGCTGCATGCAGCCAGCCCGGTGGAGCCAGCCAGACCCGGGCACCGGAGACGAGCAATTCGAGCAGCCGTCCGCTGTTGGGGACGTGCACCGGTATGATCCCATGGCCTGCGCTGACCCGGGCGGAAAACCGCGAAGTACGTTCGATAAACTGGCCGGGCAAAAGGTGGGGAGGAAGTTTCATCCGGAAGACCGCGGCCGCCGGGTGAATCCGTATTCGCCGAGCAGGGGGCCGAGGGCGTAATACCCTTCCAGGGCGTAGACCGGGGGAGCCACCCGGGCCGGATCAATGAGCCCCTCTACCACTACGTCCGGATCGGCGCGGACGGCCAGCACCCGCCCCACGAATAGTTCGTGACTCCCCAAGGGAACCCGTTGCTCCACCCGGCACTCGAGGTTCACGGGGAATTCTGCCACCAGGGGGGCCGCCACCCGGGAACCGGCCACCGGAGTAAGCCCGAGGGCGGAAAACTTGTTCACGTCGCGCCCGGACCTGGTACCGCAGAAGTCAGCCAGGTGAAGCTGGTCTGCCCGGGGGATGTTGACGGTGAACTCCCCCCGGTCGGCCAGGATGCGGTAGGAATGGCGATCGGTGCGCACAGAAATGCCCACCATGGGAGGCCGTGAACACAGGGTCCCCACCAGGGCCAGCGTCACCAGGTTGGGATTCTGCATGTCCCCCACCGAAACCACTACCACGGGCAGGGGAAACAGCCAGGTACCCACTTCCAGTTCGACCTTTCCTGCCACCATGGGCAGACCTCCTTTCCGATGCGGAATGGGAGCCGCCGGAGCCCAGGCGCACCACAGGCAAAATCGGCACCCGGAGCAGGACTGCGGTGTCAGAGGGGCGAAGTCCCAAGCATGCATATCGCCCCCGGGTCCGCACGTGAGCGCCTGCCGCGGGGGAAATGGAGGTGGCGCCGATGCGACTGGTGCTGGGCGTCGACGCGGGGGCTACCAAGACCCTGGCGGTGGTGGCTGACCTGGCCGGCCAGGTCAGGGGCTGGGGCCGGGCAGGATGCGGGAACTTTCAGGTAACCGGGACCCGGGCACCCCGCGAGATAAGCCGGGCCATCCGCCGGGCCTTGGCCATGGCCGGTGCGGGGCCTTCCCACGTAGTCGCCGCCTACTACGGCATAGCAGGGGCGGACCGGCCAGCCGACTTTGCCTATATCCATTCTTTCCTGGAACCCATCAACCCTGCCCCGCGCTGGGAAGTGGAGAACGATGCCACCATCGCCCTCGTTGCCGCCACCCGGCGCCGCCTGGGCGTGGTGGTGGCATGCGGGACCGGATTCAACTGCCTGGCATTCCACCCCGGCGGGACCCGCCTGCAGGTGGGGGGACTGGGTTACATCTTCGGCGACTTCGCGGGGGCAGGCCAGATCGGCGCCGAAGTGATCCGGGCAGCCACCCGGGCATACGACGGGCGGGGCCCGGCCACCGCCCTGCTCGATCTCCTCAGGCAGCAAATTGACCTGGACGACCCCTCCGACCTGGCACCCATGATGTACGGGGCAGCAACCCGCTCCTTGCACCCGGGGGAACTGGCTCCCCTGGCCTTCCGGGCCGCCGCCGCAGGCGATCCGGTGGCGCACGAGATCCTGCACCGCACGGCCGAGGAGATGGCCCTGGCCACAAAGGTTGCCATCGAGCGGGCAAGACTCCACACCCTCCCCAGCGTGCCGGTAGTCCTGGCCGGGGCACTGCTGCAGGGCGAACCGGGCCGGTTGCTGGTCCCCATTATGACCGGTATGATCACTAGCGCCTGTCCCCAGGCGGAGATCCACGTCCTGCAGACGGAACCCGCGCTGGGTGCGGTGATAGCGGCGCTGGAACTGGCCGGAGTACAGGTTGACGACTCCCTCTCCCGGACGCTGCAGTCCACCTGGGCGAGCCGCACACGGTCCCGCGCCGGCGCAAACGGGACTGCAGATGGCCCCCAGCCGCTGCCGGGGACGAACGGCAGCGCGGAGGCCCGCACCCTGGATGGGCCGAGGGCGGAGCGAGGCCTCAAGGTGGCGGTGGTAGGCGGGGGGAGCACATACACTCCCGAACTGGTATCAGGACTGGTGGAAGCCAGGGACGCCTTCCCCCTGCGCGAGCTTGCCCTCATGGACCCCGATTATGCACGGTTGGAGGCGGTGGGAGGACTGGCGGGGCGCATGCTTGAGGACGCCGGCCTGGGAAATGCCCTCCGTCTTGTCAGCACCCTCGAGGAAGCCCTGTCAGGTGCAGACTTCGTAATCGTGCAGGTGCGGGTCGGGGGGATGACAGCCCGGATGCTGGACGAGCGCCTCCCGCTGGAACTCGGCTGCATCGGGCAGGAGACGGTGGGAGCGGGCGGGATCTCCTGTGCCCTGCGTACCGTCCCGGTGATCCTGAACATCGCCCGCCAGGTGGAGCGGCTCTGTCCCGCGGCATGGCTCATCAACTTCACCAATCCCTCCGGGCTGATCACCGAGGCCCTGTACCGCCACGCCGACGTACGGGCGGTGGGCCTGTGCAACGTCCCCATCACCATGACGAAGGCCCTGGCCGGCACCGCAGGCGTGGATGCGACAGGCCAGCAGGCGCCCCCTGAAGGCAGAGACGGGGAAAGCCTGCAGGTCGACCAGCCAGGAGTAGATGCAGGAAGGCTGCACGTGGACTACCGGGGCCTGAATCACCTGGGGTGGTTCGTGGGGGTCCGGGACGGCCACGGCCGGGACCTCATGCCGATCATTCTGTCCCGCTACCTGGAACAGGTGGCAGAACACACCAGGGTGGACTCCGACCTGATCACCGCCTGGAGAGCCATACCCAACCCCTATCTGCGTTACTATTGCCACCCTGACCGTGTGCTGGCCGAGATGAAGGCGTCCGCTCGCACCCGGGCAGAGGAGGTCATCGACCTGGAAAGGCACCTCCTGGAGATATACAGGAATCCCGCCGTCCGCCAACGCCCTCCCGAGCTGGACAGGCGGGGAGGCGCTTTCTATGCCCTCGCCGCAGTGGAACTGATGCTGTCTCTGGCCGGGATACGGCCGGGGGAGCACGTGGTCTCCGTACCGCATGAAGGAAGGATGTCCGACCTCCCCCCCGATGCGGTGGCCGAACTGACCTGCCACGTGGACCGCGACCAGATCACCCCGGCGGTGGAAGGGGGCCTGCCGCCGGGCACAGCCGGACTGGTACGCACGGTCAAGGAGTGCGAATTACTGGCCATAGAAGCCGCAGTCAAGGGATCCCGCCCCCTCGCCTACCTCGCCCTCGCTTCCCACCCCCTGGTCCCCTCCGCCCAGGTAGCCCGGCAACTCCTCGATCGCCTCCTGGCCGCCCACGCCGCATACCTGCCACCCGGCCTGCAGCCACGCCGCTAGGAGAGGCCCAGTTCGGCCAGTTTGGCTTCGGTGGGGATGCCGGTCTCCGGGTGCCATCCCATCATGCCGTAATACAGCCGCTGCGCCCAGAGCAATTCGTCCTGCGGTACGCGCACTCCGTCCAGGGGGCCGCCGACGAAGGGCTCGTAGAAGCGGGGGTGGAGCACATCCTCATCCCGGCTCCAGCCGTGGCCCAGGTTGAAGAGACGGGCGAGGGTGGCCACCCGCTCGCCCACCTTCTCCAGTTCGAACAAGGAGGTGTTCCAGCCGGTCACGGCCCGCACCAGTTCCACCAACTGGTTGTACGTCCAGGGGACGAAGTAGCACACCACGGCGGAATCCTGAAAATGCCGCCAGTTGGTCACATAGGTGAAGAGGCGCACCTTGTCGGGCCCGAGGTCGTGCAGGGGAAGGGGCCCGGTCACCCCCAATACGCCGGCTTCCTTCACGGACGACGACTCTTCCCTGACCCAGGCAGTGTCGTGCAGGTTGTGGCAGTGGTCAGCTCCCGTAGGGGAAACCGCATACCCCAGGCCCAGGGCGTGCTTCAGGCGAGGTTCGTGCATCGGGACCTCCTGCCCCTTGACCTGTACGGCCCAGGATTCGGACCCCTGCCCGAGGAAGCGGGCCGCCCTCAGGGTCCCCTCCGCCAGCAGGTCGCCGACCCCGTTGCGGGTGGCAAGCTGCCGCACCAGATCGACCATCCCCTCTGCATCGCCGAACCCGGGCAGGCTCTGTCCCTGCCAGGCGTCAAGCACGCCCCGTTCGACGCACTCCATGGCAAACGCCACCGCCACCCCGGTGGAGATAGTATCGAGGCCCTGGGCCGCACATATCTCGTTGGCCTTGCACACGGCAGCCAGATCGTCAACCCCGCAGCAGGACCCCAGGGCGGCCACCGTCTCGTACTCGGGCCCTCCGTAACGTGGGTCGATGGAATACGGGGAGGCAGCCTTCACCACCCGCTTACACCGGATGGGGCAGGCAAAACAACTTTCCCGGCCCACCAGCAGGGTGGCGGTCATGGTGCGGCCATCGATTTTCTCCGCGCCCGGGAAGGACCCTTCGCGAAAGTTGCGGGTAGGTAGCCCGCCCTGGGCAGAAAGGGCGGCCGTCCCCCCCGCCGTGCCGTGCTCGTGCAGTCCGCGGGCGCTTTCCCTCCAGGTCGTACCCATCTCCCGCACCAGCCGGCGGAAGACCCCCTCGTCGGCCACGGGCACGGGCGTGTCGCCGCGCACTGCCACGGCCCGCAGCCTCTTGGCCCCCATCACCGCCCCCAGGCCCGTGCGTCCGGCAAAATGGGTGAGGTCATTCACCACGCATGCGAATCTGACCAGCTTCTCCCCTGCCGGTCCGCACTGGCAAACCCGGATGCGGGGACCCAGTTCCTCCCGCAGGCGGGAATCCACCTCCGCCGTCTCAAGACCCCACAGGTGGCGGGCATCCCTTATCTCCGCCCCGCCCTCGTGAATCCACAGGTACACCGGGACGGGGGAGCGTCCCTGCACCACCAGGGCATCGAAGCCAGCCCGCTTCAGTTCCGCTCCCCAGAATCCGCCTGCCTCCGCACTCCCCAGACGCCCGGTAAGGGGACTGAGGGCAGCCACACCGTTTCGTCCGCACCCCGGAGCCGGCACCCCGGTGAGCACACCGGGGGCGAAAACCAGCCTGTTCTCAGGCCCCAGAGGGTCCGCTTTGGGCGGCACCTCTTGCCGGAGGAGATAGGTGGCCAGGCCCCGCCCTCCCATGAATTTGCGCAGCAGCTTCTCGTCCAGGGGTTCAGTATGTACCCGCCCCCGGGTCAGGTCCACCCGGAGCAGCCGTCCGCACCAGCCTCCCATCAGGAATGCCTCCTCTCTAACGGATGAATACGGGGATGCGCACGACCACTCCTGCCGCATTTTCGTGCCTAGGAGGCAGATGGCTCACCTGAACGATTCCCGCACTGGAGGTCAGTGGACGCGGGAAATGCAACCACTCGGCAAACCAGCCCCATCCGGTGCCGGCTTTCCCGGAAGATACCAGGGCAACCCGGGCTGCCAGTTCCCGGCCGCGGGAATCCAGCAAGGCTACGACAACCTGCCCGTCCGGCCACCGGGCCGCACCGGTCACCAGCACCTCGCCTTCCAGGCTCTCCTGGGAGACGGGACTGACCAGGTACAGGTCGGGACCACCCAGGCGCAACATACGTGCCAGCATAAGGGCCCAATCCCCCCGGGAGATCGCCTCCCGGCCGGCCCAAGAATGCAGGGCACGATCAAGGATGCCCTGGGAAACCAGCCACGCCTCTGCCTCCTCCTGGGAAGCCCCGGCCGCATCCCCGCCAGGTTCCGCACACCCCTGTGACCCGGTCATCCCGCCGGCCACCGGGCCGGCCACCCGGTAGAGCCAGCGGACCAGGGTGGCTCCGTCCAGGGGGGCATCCGGAGAGAATTCTTCCTCAGGGCCGGGCTGCGGCACGATCCCCTTCCTAACCGCCTCCCGCAGGTAGGGAAGCACCCAGTGCCCCCGGGGGACGTCAGAGAACCAATCCGACTCCGACGGGGCTACCGCCATCCCGACGGGCAGACCGCGTCCAGGAAGGGCCTCGACCAGAGACTTAACCGCCTCTGCCCGGCTCACCGCCAGCGAGGACCGAAAACTGCCGTCCGGATAACCGGTGAACACCCCCCGCAGGGCCAGGGCCAAAATGGCGCCGTCCCGCGGCTCACCCTCCAGGTCGGGAAAGCCTGCAAATATCAAATGGGGGTCGGGGTGTAGCCCGGAAGTATCCCTGTCGCGCGAGCCGGCGCGGGGCCAGGGCTGTCCCCCCACTCGCACCACAACCTTCGCTATCTGGGGGAACTGGGAAAGGCTGTGGACGATGGCCTGCGCCGCCAGGGTGACACGATTTCCCTGTGGCTCGGGCTTCCCCAGCTGCAGATCCACGGTGGCAGTGCCTCCCGCCACGCTGAGGCGCTCCACCCGGGTGCCCCGGGGCAAGACAGCATCCACCACGCCGTTGCCGGGCTGCGGCCCCCGGCAGAGAGCCTCCAGCACATCCCGCTGCGAGCTGGCGCCCTCCACCAGGACCACTCTGACCGGCAACAGCCAGGCAGGTTGCTCCCGGGGGAAGGCGAAATAAAGCAAACGCCCGTAGCCCGCCTGGGCCTGTAGCCGCCACATCGGCCCTGCCAGGAGCATCAGGCACACCAGCAGCGCCACCAAACCATACCGCGCGCTCCGCACCTCGGCGTCCCCACCCCACGGCGTGTCTATCCGTTTAGACTCCGCGCTTCTCGGTGCAGTTCCCCCTTTTCGCCACCAGCAGGAATAGCTTTCCCAATATTTCGAGGAGCTGAGAGAATTCCTCCATCGTCAACTGCTCGCCCGTACGCAACGCCACTTGCCCGGGGCCGGATGTCGCGTGTGCCTCGCCTGGCACCGGGGTCAAACCTGCCGCTGTGGAAGAAGCAGACGGGTCCGGGCCAACCGGCGCTGCAGCTGGCGCCGCAACCGCCCCAGGCGCGGGGCCGGCAGCCACCCCCCCGGCGGCAGGCGCGGGGCCGGCGGCGATCCCCCCGGCGGCAGGCGCAGGGGCGGCGGCCATCTCCCCGGCAGGAGAGGGGGCAGTGGCAACGTCCACGGCGGGTACGCGGCGCAAGGACCCCGCGAGCAGGCTGTACGCGACCGGGATCACCAGCAGGGTGAGTGCGGTGGAGGTCGTCAGTCCGCCCACCACCGCCCGGGCCAGAGGAGCGTTCAGTTCACCACCCTCGCCCCAGGCCAGGGCGAGGGGAAGCAGCCCGAGCAGGGTGGTCAGGGCAGTCATGAGCACCGGGCGCAGCCGCACGTTCGCCCCCTGTACGATGGCATCCCGGGCTCCCAGTCCGCTGCGCCGGAGCTGGTTAATGTAGTCCACCATGACGATGCCGTTGTTGACCACGATGCCAGCGAGGACGATGCCACCGATGTAGGCAGTGATGCCCAGCGAAGTCCCGGTGGCGTACAGGATGACCACCACCCCCACGAAGGCGAGGGGAATGGTAAACATGATGATCAGGGGATGAAGCACCGATTCGAACTGGGCGGCCATGACCATGTAAACCAGGGCTACAGAGAGGGCCAGGGCCAGATTCAGCCCGCTGAACCCCTCCTCCATCATGGCGGAAGCACCGCCGATTTCCACCGTGACCCCTGGGGGGAGGTCGAGCCGGCCCAGGACCTTCCGCACATCGGCGGTCACGCTGCCCAGGTCGCGTCCCTCCACCAGGGCGGTGATGAGGGCAGAAGGCCGCTGTCCATCCCGCGTCACGCTCACCGGCCCCCGTGCTTCCGACAGACTGGCCACGTCCGCAAGCCTTACCGCCTGGCCGGTAGGCGCCAGAATGCGCAGGGATTCCACATCCTCGGGGGTGGGGAAGCGTCCGAAATCCTGGCGGAGCCGCACGGGCAGGGACTCAGCACCCAGTTCCACCCTGGTGACCACCTGTCCCTTGATGGCGTTGCTCACAGCGGCAGCCACCTGGGCGGGGGTAAATCCGCGGGACAAGGCCTTTTCCCGGTTCACGGAAACGTCCAGTTCGGGCTTTGCCTCCTGGAGGTTGCACTCAGGGTTACGGAATCCTTCCACGTCTCGGAGGGCAGCCATCACCCGGTCCGCCGCAGCCGGGAGCTGGTCAGGATCCAGGCTCTTCACGTAGACCTGTATGGAGTTCCAGGCCATGCCGCTGGCGTTACTGGCGAAGGACTGCATGTTGAAGGTGACGTTGGCGGCGCCCTTGACCTGCTCCACGCGTTCTCTCACCCGATCCATGACCTCGGCGGTGGTGGCTTCCCGCTCCTCTTCCGGTACCAGGTTCACCAGGATCTGCGCCACCGAAGTCCCACCCGTGACACCTCGGGCCACCACCCCGAATCCCTCGCCGGTACCAACCGTGGTGGTATACAGCTCCACTTCCGGGAACCCGTCCAGGATGCGCTCGATTTCCCTTGCCTTGGCGCTGGTGGCTTCCAGGCCCGTTCCCGCCGGCATGGCGATGTCGATACTGAAGGCCCCCTCGTCCGTGACGGGCAGGAATTCCGTGCCGATGCGGGGAGCCAGGTGGGCAGCACCGCCCAGGCAAAGAAGCACGACAAGCACCACCACGGCCCGGTGTCCGAGGCACCAGCGCAGGGTGCGAGCATATGCGCCTTCCCTGCGGGTGGCACCGCGCCGGCCCCGCCGGGGACGGAAGAGGTAGGCAGCCATGGCCGGCACCAGCGTCACCGCCACCACCAGGCTGGCGGCAAGGGCGAAGCTCACCGTGAGCGCCAGCTCCCGGAACAGGTGGCCCGTGATCCCTCCCACGAACACGACGGGCAGGAAGACAGCCAGGGTGGTGAGGGTGGAGGCGGTGATGGCCATGGCCACCTCGGACGTCCCCGTAATGGCGGCGTGCCGCGGGTCCTCGCCCTGCTCCAGGTGGCGGAAAACGCTCTCGATGACCACGATGGCGTTATCGACCAGCATCCCCACCCCCAGGGCCAGGCCCCCCAGGGTCATGATGTTGAGGGTGAGGCCGGAAAAGTGCAACAGCACGAAAGTGGCCACCACGGAAAAGGGTATAGCCACCGCAATCGCAAAGGTGCTGGCCAGGTGCCGAAGGAACAGGAACAGGACCACCACCGCCAGGACGCCCCCGATGAGCAGGTTGTCGCGCAGAGTGCTGAGAAACATCTCGATGATACGGGCCTGGTCCATGGCCACGAATATCCGCGCCTGGGGGTAGTCCTCCCTGATCGCGTCCAGTTCGTTCCGCAACCGGCGGGCTACCTGGACGGTGTTGGCATCTCCCTCCTTCTGGATGGAAAGCTCCACGCTGGGATTCCCGCCCGTCCGGGACACGGAGCTGGACGGGGCAAACCCCCGTTCCACCGTGGCCACGTCACGCAGCCTGACAGGCAGTAGCGGGGGCCGGGGGGCAGCGCTGCGGGGAGCAGGGGTGGCCGGGTAGTATCCCACCACCAGATCACGAAGGTCGTCCAGGCTCTCCAGGCGCCCGGACAGCCTCACCCCCAGCTCCCGCCCGTCCTGGCGCACCGATCCCAAGGGCCAATCCAGGTTAGAAGCCCTGATCACATTTGCCACCTGATCCTGGGTGAGTCCATAGCGATCCAGGGCCGCCGGGTCAAGCTCCACCTGGATTTCCGGCTCGCTGCTTCCGAATATGTCCACGGCTGCCACGCCCTCGATGCTCTCCAGGCGCGGCTTGAGCACCTGGCGGGCAAAAGTGGTGGCCTCCCCCAGGTCGCCTTCCGTCGCTACTGTCAACGACATCACCGGCAAGAGGGTAGGGTCGAACTTGACCAGAACCGGCCGCCGGGCACCTTCGGGCAGGTTCACCTGATCCACCCGCTCCGCCACGCTGGCCCGCGCTTCGGCCATGTCCGTACCCCAGGCGAACTCCAGGATGACCACCGACACGCCTTCCTGCGAAATCGACCGGCAATGCGTAACCCCCGGGGTAGTGGCCGCTGCCGCCTCGATGGGCTCCGTGACCAGGGAAGCCACCTCGCGGGCAGAGGCCCCCGGGTAGGAGGTGATGGCCGCCACCACGGGCGCGTTCAACCGGGGCAGAAGTTCCAGCCTCAGGTTCGTAAGGGCGACAACCCCAAGCAAGACCACCGCCAGCACCAGCATGGTGGTGGCCACGGGTCGCCGCACCGTATGCTCCCAAATCTTCATACCCTCGCCCCCCGTCTGCGGCAATTATACCGCCGACGCAAATCCACCGTCATCACCCGCGTGCAGTCCTCCGGGTGGGGCACGCGTGCGCAACTCCGAAAATCCCCCACCTTGACACCGGCTTCCAGGGGATATATGATGGCCCCAGACAAAATTGGGTCTTTTGGGGATGCCCGGAGGGCTAAGGGGGGAGATCGGTGGGGAAAGTTAAGGTGGTAACCGACAGTTGCTCTTGTTTCCCGGACGAACTGGCGGCCGCCCACGGGGTGACAGTCATCCCTCTCACTGTGCACTTCGGAGACGAAGCCTTCCGCGATGGCGTCGACATGACGGCGGAGGAGTTCTATCGCCGCCTGCCGGCGGCACGGGAACTACCCAAGACATCCCAGCCGTCGGTGGCAGAATTCCTCGAGGCATTCAGGCGCCTGGCCGAACAGGAGGACACCGCAGGCATCCTGGTGGTCACCCTGAGTCACAAGCTGAGCGGTACATACCAGTCGGCGCTGCAGGCAGCACGGGAGTTCACTCGGGTCCCGGTGGAGGTAGTGGATTCCCTGACCGCCTCGGTGCCACAGGTGTTCGCCGCCTCGGCGGCGGCCCGGGCTGCAAACGAGGGGGCCAGCCTTCCGGAGGCGGCCCGAGTGGCCCGCGAGGTGGCGGGCAAATCGCGCCTCTACGCCACCCTGGACACCCTGGAGTACCTGCGCCGGGGCGGGCGCATCGGACGGGCAGCGGCTTGGGCGGGGGCCATGCTCCAGATCAAACCCGTGATCACCCTGGACGGGGGAGAGGTAGCACCGGTAGCCCGTCTGCGTACCCGGGCTAAAGCACTGGAGTTCATCCTGGGACGCCTGCAGGAGGAAATCAGGCCGGGCAGACCACTACACGCCGGCGTCATCCACGCCAACTCGCCCGACGAGGCAGGTAGCCTGGCAGAGGAGGTGAAAAACCGCTTCCAGCCTGACGAGCTGATCATCTCGGGGCTCACCCCCGTCATGGGCACCTATGCGGGCCCGGGGGTCCTGGGAGTGGCTTATTACCAGGAGTAACGAGGAGGCGAACGGTCATGAGTACACCGGCCCGGGCGAATTTGTCCACTCGCGCCAAGCGGTACGCAGCCCGCCGGGCCATGGAGTGGCTGGTTGGGTATTTGCGGCGAGACCCTGACCGGGCGGTCGACACCATCCTGTCGTGGGGCACCCGGCTGGCGATAATGGAAGCCCATCGCCGGCAGATAGCGGAAATAGCGGAGACCCTGCGGCGGAACCCGGCCATGATGCAGTTCGTACGCCGGTTGGCCCTGGAGGTCCATCCCAACCAGCACCGGGGGATCGTCTTCAACTGGTTCGTAAACAACATCCTCTTAGGTGTGCCCACCCAGTACGCCCTGGCGGGCAGATTGGGGCACGGCATCCCCAACTTCATCCTGGTGGACCCCACCGAGGCGTGCAACCTGCGCTGCACGGGTTGCTGGGCAGGGGAGTATGCCCAGCACCACACCATGGACTTCGAGCTCCTCGACCGCATCGTGACCGAGGCCAAGGAATTGGGAATCTACTGGATCGTGATGTCCGGGGGCGAACCCCTCGTTTACAAGCGTCTTTTTGATCTCTTCGCCAAGCACCAGGACGTGGCTTTCATGGCGTTCACCAACGGCACCCTCATCGACGACCGGGTGGCAGACCGCATCCTGGAAGTGGCCAATTTCGTCCCCTGCTTCAGCCTGGAAGGTTTCCGCCAGAGCACGGACGCCCGGCGCGGAGCCGGGGTGTTCGACAAGATCTCCGCGGCCATGGACCGGCTGAAGGAGAGGAAACTGATATTCGGGACCTCGGTGACCATTACCCGGCATAACGTGGAGGAGATTACCTCCGACGCCTTCATCGACTGGCTCATAAACAAGGGTGCCTTCTTCGGCTGGAGCTTCCACTACGTCCCCATTGGACGGGACCCCGACGTCAACCTGATGGTCAGCCCCGAACAGCGGGAATACTTGGTGTGGAGGGTGCGGGAGATCCGCACCACTAAACCGTACCTGATGGCCGATTTCTGGAACGACGGCTACCTCACCCTGGGATGCATTGCGGGCGGGCGGCGCTATTTCCACATCACCGCTTCCGGAGACGTGGAACCCTGTGCCTTCGCCCACTTCTCCGTGGACAACATCAAGAACAAGAGCTTGCGTGAGGTACTGGCCAACCCCCTCTTCCGCGCCTACCAGAAGCGGCAGCCCTTCAACTCCAACTACCTGCTGCCCTGTCCCATCATCGACAACCCCCGGGCCCTGCGGGAGATCGTGGCCGAGTCGGGGGCCCATCCCACCCACCCGGGCGCGGAAACCGTACTGCAGGACCCCATCGCCTCCCACCTGGACGACCTCTCCCGCCGCTGGGGCGAGAGGGCAGCCCTGATCCAGCAACGCTTGCAGGAGTTTGCCCGCACCCGACCCGCACCCCCCGCACCGGACGCCTGCCCCGCCTGCACCGGGGAACATGAGGAGCAGCGGATAGCCGTCGCCCACGGAGGGGAAACGTGATGGCAGAGGAAAAGCCAGGTGGAGCCGGAGCAACCGAGGGCCCGGCCACCGGCAGGACCGACACACCGGCCGCCGAGGGCACAGGTGCCAGCAGGACCGGGGTGGCGGACAGGATCACGGAAGCCGCCCTGAAGGCGGCCGACCTGGCCCTGGGCGCCGCCGACTACGCCCTGGATGCCGCCCGCCGGCTCAGCACCCAGCTGGCAGGCCAGGGGACCCGGCGCCGCCAGGAGATCGGGCGCCGCCTGAACCTCCTGGCCGAGCGCGGCCGGCGCCTGCGCCTGGCCACCCGGTCCAACCTGGATCGACTGGGAACCCTCCTGGTCACACGGGCCGACATCGAGCGCCTGGAGGCCAGGATCAGCGCCCTGGAAAAGGCAGCCCGGGGGGAAAGCTGATCCGGGTGGCCTCCCGGCGGGCACAACTGGCCAGGCTACGCGAGATCTCCCGGGTCATGCTGCGTCATGGCCTGGGATTTCTCCTTGTTCAGGCTGGGCTGGCCAACCTGGTCCCCCGCGCCCATCGTCGCCCGGCCACACGCGGATATCGCCTGCGGGCCGCCCTGGAAGAACTTGGCCCCACCTTCATTAAGCTCGGTCAGGCCCTGAGCACCCGGCGTGACCTGCTGCCCGCGGACATCATCCAGGACCTGGAGGGCCTGCAGGACCGGGCTCCGCCCATGCCCTTCTCACGGGCCAGGGAGGTGATCGAGCAGGAGCTGGGGGAACCCCTGGAGGCCCTTTTCGCCTCCTTCGACCCCGAGCCCCTGGCCGCCGCCTCCATCGGACAGGTGCACCTGGCCCACACCCCCGACGGGCGGGCGGTGGCGGTGAAGGTGCAGCGGTGGAAAATCGAAGAGCAGGTAGAAGCGGACCTGGCCATCCTGGAGGAAGTGGCCGGTATCATCGAGGCCCGCACCACCTGGGGCAAGGAATACGGGCTCCGCGACCTTATGCGGGAGTTCGCCCGCACCATCCGGGCGGAACTGGACTACCGGGTGGAAGCGGAACACTGCCGGCACTTCGGCGAGAACTTCGCCCGCGACCCGGACGTGCGCATCCCCGCCGTAGTTTCGGAACTGACGTCCCGCCGGGTGCTCACCCTTGAGTACGAAAACGGGATCAAGATCTCGGACGTAGAGGCCCTCCGCAGTGCCGGTTACCGGCCGGAAGAAGTGGCCCGCAAGCTGGTAAGGGCCATGATGCGCCAGATCTTCCAACACGGGCTTTTTCACGCCGACCCCCATCCGGGCAACCTGGCCGTGCTCCCCGGGGAAGTGATCTTCTTCATGGACTTCGGCCAGGTGGGGCACTTCACCCCACACCAGCAGGACCTGCTGCAGGAGGGAGTTCTGGCTCTGGTCCGGGGCGACGTGGGCACCATGGTGCAGGTGGTCCTCGATCTGGGGACAGCGACAGAACTCGACGAGCAGGAATTCGCCGCGCGGGTGGACAGCCTGGTGGAAAAGTACGTGACCTGCTCCCTGGGACGGGTCAACCCCGTCGCGGCAATAAGGGATGCCCTTGACCTGGCCCGTCACTTCCGGGTGCGGATACCCCCCGCCTTCGCCCTGCTGGGAAAGAGCCTGGGCACCCTGGAAGCGGTGGTGACCAACCTCGATCCCCAGATCAGCATCCTGGACATCGCCCGCCCCACCGCCCGCGAGATCCTGCGTCAGCGCACCTCGCCCCGGGTAGCCTTCCGCCGCGCCCGCCGCGACCTGGGCGCCTGGTGGTCGGTATTCCGGCGCCTCCCCCGCCGCCTGGACCGGGTGATATCCAAGCTGGACCGCGACTCCCTGCGCATCCGGTTCACTCTCGAAGATGAGCAAATGGTGCGTCGCCTGGAACGCATGGCCACCCGCCTGTCTCTAGCCATACTGTTCCTGGGCACCGCCGTCCTGGTAGCGGGCCTGGTCGTGGCAGGCGCCGCAGCCGGGAGCCTGAAATTCCCGGCCTGGATGCTCAGCCCCTTCTTCGTGTCCGGGGCGGGTACCGTCGTCATCCTCCTGGCCCTGGCCGTGCTGTTATCCGCCCTGCTCGGCTCCCGCCCCCGCCGCCGCCCGTAGAGCGATCAGCCTCGAGCGACTCAGGCTAAGGCAGGACAGCGGTGGCGACGGCTGCCCAGGCCAGAAAGCGCTCAAATCCGATGCCGATGATCAGTGTAAGGATGGCGGTCGCCACCACCACGGCACTCACCGCCGGGCAGGGCCGCCCGGCGGCAGCGGGCCCCCCGCCCATGACCCCGGCATCACCGGTGACCGGGACGGTGCAGGCCGGCCCCGCAGGCCCGGTGCCACCGCCCACGGGTGCCGCGCCGGGGGCCTCCCCCGCCAGGAACATCTGGCGCACCACACCGTAGTAGTACCCCACCGAGATGACGCTGTTCACCACCATCACCAGGGCCAGCCACACCTGCCCCTTCTCCAGGGCAGCGGAAAACAGGTAGAACTTACCGAAAAAGCCCGCGGTGGGCGGGATGCCGATGAGGGACAGGAAGTACACCACCATCCCCCAGGCCAAAAGCGGCCAGCGGCGGGCCAGGCCGGTGTAGTCCGCTATCTCCTCTCCCCGGGCGGAAACGGCCACGATGACCGCGAACGCCCCCAGGTTGGCAAACAGGTAGGCCAGCAGGTAGTAGGCCACGGCCCGGCTCCCCATGGGAGTACCCACCGCCAGACCCACCAGGATGTACCCGGCGTGGGCGATGGCGGAATATGCCATCATGCGCTTGATGTTCTTTTGGGGCAAAGCGGAAAGGTTGCCCACGAACATGCTCAGGACGGCCAGTACAGCAAAGGCGAAGGCCCATTCCTGCCGCAAGTCGCCCAGGCCGGTAAAGAACACCCGCACCAGGGCGGCAAAGGCGGCAGCCTTGGGACCCACCGAAAAGAAGGCAGTGATGGGGGTGGGAGCCCCCTCGTAGGCGTCCGGCGCCCACATGTGCAGGGGCGCGGCCGCCACCTTGAATCCGAATCCCGCCACCAGGAACACCAGGGCAGCATATCCCAGGGCAGCCGCCCCGGCCCCCCCGGCTGCTGCCGCGCCGGCCCCGGAAATGGCGCGGGCGATGGCATCCAGCGACGTGCTGCCGGCGACCCCGTACAGGAGGGAGATACCGAAGAGCAGTACCGCCGAGGCCACCGCGCCGGCGAGGAAGTACTTGATGGCTGCCTCCACCGCACGGGCATCTTCCTTCAGGTAGCCGGCCAGGACGTACGAGCACAGGGAAACCAGTTCCAGGCCCAGGTATATCATCAGCAGGTCGCGGGAGGAGGCCATGAGCATCATGCCCAGGACGCCCCACACCAGGAGGGGCCAGTATTCGCCCCGGCCGCCAGCGCGCTGGCGGAGGAAATCCATCGAAACCAGGGCAACCAGCAGCCCGGCCGCCAGGAACATACCCCGGAAGAGGGCGGCGAAGGGATCCAGGGAAAGCATCCCTGACCAGAGGTCGGCCCGCACCCCCAGGCCGGGGACGAGGGCAAGCAGGGCCACCCCAAAGATAAACGCAGTCGCCCCGCCCCAGCGGATCTGGACCTCCCCGGCGGCCCGGCCGCCGGCGCTGACAGCCAGGAGGAGCAGCAATGAGGCTGCGGCCAGGATCAGTTCGGGTGCCAGAGCAGCCCAGGCCACCCTACATCCCCCCTACCCGGGCCGCCAGTTGGATGAGGGCGGGATTGGTGAAGTCCAGAAGCAGGCGCGGGTAGACGCCCAGCACCGCGATGAGCACGATGAGGGGGATCACCGTGGCCAGTTCCCGGCCAGTCACGTCGGGCAAGGATTCCAGCTCCGGCCTGGACCGGCCCATGAGCACCCGCTGCATCATCCACAGCATGTACCCGGCGGTGATCACGATGGTGGCGGCACCGATGATCACCAGGGTGCGGTAGACGGGGAAAGATCCCAGGAGCACCAACAACTCCGCCACGAAGCCGGAGAGCCCGGGCAATCCCAGGGAAGCGAAGGAGGCGAAGGCCAGGATGATGCCGTAAGCGGGCAGAGTGGCGTACAGGCCGCTCAGCTTGGCGATCTCCCGGGTATGAGCACGGTCGTATATCATCCCCACCAGCAAGAACAGCATCCCCGTGATCATGCCGTGGGAAAACATCTGGAAGACGGCCCCGCTCAGGGCCATGGGGGTGCCGGAGGCAATCCCCAGCATGACGTAACCCATGTGGCTTACGGAGGAGTAGGCCACCAGCTTCTTGAGGTCGGCCTGCCACATGGCCACGAAGGCCCCGTAGATCATGCTGATGACACCCAGGACGGCGATGGCGTAGGAGAAGTAAGCGGCCGCGTCGGGGAAGGTGGGCAGACTCACCCGCATGAAGCCGTAAGTGCCCATCTTCAGCAGGATGCCGGCCAGCAACACGGACACGGCGGTGGGTGCCTCCACGTGGGCATCAGGCAACCACGTGTGGAACGGGAATACTGGCACCTTGACGGCAAAACCGAAGTAGAGGGCCAGGAACACCCAGAGCTGGAACCGGAAGGGGAACTGGACCTTCTGCAGGGCCAGCATGTCGAAGGTGGGACGCCCCAGGGCCTGCGCCCCCGCAAAGTACATGGCCAGGATGCCCACCAGCATGACCACGCTGCCCAGCAAGGTGTATATGAAGAACTTGATGGCCGCGTACTCGCGCCGGGGGCCGCCCCAGATCCCGATCAGAAAGTACATGGGGACCAGCACCAGTTCCCAGAACACGTAGAACAGGACGTAATCAAGGGCGCAGAACACGCCCATCATGCCCGTCTCCAGCAGAAGGAGGAGGGCGAAGTAGTCTTTCGGCCGGGGGGAAATCTGCCAGGAGGCCAGACAGGCCAGGAAGGTGAGCAGGGCAGTCAGGAAGACCATGGGGAAGCTTATGCCGTCCACACCCAGGATGTAGTTGATTCCCAGGCTGGGCACCCAGGCCGCCCTCTCCACAAACTGCATGCCGCCGCCCGGCTGGAACGTGGTCGCCATCCAGATGGAGATGGCCAGGGGTATGGCAGTGGTGATGAGGGCCGCCACCTTGAATCCCCTTTCGTCATGGCGCGGCCAAAGGGCCACCACCGCAGCACCCGCCAGGGGGATGAATATGGCCAGCGTGAGCAACATGCTCTAGAACCCTCCCATCAGGTAAAAGGTGAAGAGACCGGCCACCAGGCTGAGCACGAAGACCAGCACGTACCAGCGCACCAGTCCGGTCTGAGTGCGGCGGACGGCCCGCCCGGCCGCCACCGTTCCCGCGGCCACCCCGTTGACGGCTCCGTCCACCACCACCAGGTCGAAGGTGGCAGAGGCCCGGCTGATCTGCACGGAACCCCATCCCACCCCGTTGACCATCCCGTCGATCACCCCCAGGTCAAAGCGGGCCAGCAGCCCGGACAGGGCCAGGGCCGGCTTCACCAGGGTGACGTAGTAGATGCGGTCAAAGTACCACTTTTCTTTGAACAGGCGGTAGAGCGGCCACAGAGCAGAAATCGCCCGGCGCCGATCCACCAGCCGCAACCCGTATATGGCCACACCAGCGGCGATGCCCGCCAGGCCGGCCCCCAGGGCCAGGGCCATCACGCCCGGGGCGGCGTGCTCGTGGGCTTCCATCCCGGAAAGGCGCACGAAGAAGTTGCCCCCCAACCCTGCCACCGTGGCCAGGGTAGCCAGCACCACCAGCGGCCCGGTCATCACCGGAGGCGATTCGTGGGCGTGGTACTCCGACCGCCGCTGGCCGAAGAAGGTGAGCAGGCAGGCCCGCGTCATGTAATAGGCGGTGAGGAAGGCCGTACCCACTCCCAGCAAGAACACACCGGGCAGGTGGGAGTGGTAGGCGCCCACCAGGATCTCGTCCTTGCTGAAGAAACCGGCAAAGGGTGGGATGCCTGCCAGGGCGGCCGTGCCGGCGAAGAAGGTCCACGCCGTCACCGGCATGTGCCGGTACAGACCCCCCAACTGGTGCATTTCCTGGCGTTCGGTGGCGTGGATGATGCTGCCCGACCCCAAGAAGAGCAGAGCCTTGAAGAAGGCGTGGGTGATCAGGTGGAACACCGCTGCCGCGGGAGCCCCCACGCCGAGGGCCATCATCATGTAGCCGAGCTGGCTGATGGTGGAGTAGGCCAGCACCCGCTTGATGTCGGTGGTGACGGTGGCGATGGTGGCGGCCAGGAACGCAGTGACCGTGCCCACGTACGCCACCACGGTCAGCGCCAGGGGAGCGTGTTCAAAGAGGACGTAGGACCGTGCCACCAGATACACCCCCGCCGCCACCATGGTGGCAGCGTGGATGAGCGCGGACACGGGAGTGGGGCCCTCCATGGCATCGGGGAGCCAAACGTGCAGGGGCACCTGGGCGGACTTGCCCACCGCCCCCATGAATACCAGCAGCGCCGCCGCCGTCACCAGCCCGGGATCCAGGTGCCCCGCCCCCAGGGCCTCAGCCAGTTCGCGGAACGAGAAGGTGCCCGTGGCGGAGAAAAGGGTCATGATCCCCAGCAGCAGGCCCACGTCGCCCACCCGCGTGGTCATGAACGCCTTCATGGCCGCCGCGGAAGCGGCCGGCTTCTCGTACCAGTGGCCGATGAGCAGGTAAGAGCACAGCCCCATGATCTCCCACGAGATGAACAGGAGCAGGAAGTTGTCCGCCAGCACCAGGCCCAGCATGGCCGCGGTGAACAGGGAGAGCACGGCGTAAAACCTGGTGTAGCGGGTATCCCCGTGCATGTAACCCACCGAGTAAATGTGCACCATCAGGCTGACCAGGGAAACCATGACCAGCATGAGGGCAGTGAGGGCATCTACCTGGAAACCGAGGGGGATGGTCACCTCCCCCACCGGCGTCCAGGGATAACTGAAGTCGAAGGCCACTTCCCCTTCCGTCCCGGCCCTGGCACCCACGAAGGATAAGAGCACGGCCACCGCCAGCAGGAAGCAGAGGCCCACGCTGAGGATGCCCAGGAGAGAGCCGCCGTCGCGGAAGCGGCGCCCGCAGAACCCTATGACGAGGAAGGAGAGAAGCGGTATCAGCGCTATGATAAAGGCGTAGCCCAGCACCCTCTCACCCCCGCAGAAGCGTGATGCGGTCCACGTCGATGCCGTGACGGCGCCGCGCCAGCAGGAAGATGATGGCCAGGCCCACCGCCACTTCCGCCGCTGCCACCGTGATGACGAACACCGCCAGCACCTGCCCCGCCAGATCCTGCGGGTGCAGGTAGCGGTTGAATGCCAGCAGGTTAATGTTGGCCGCGTTGAGCATGAGTTCTATGCCCATGAGAATCCGCACCGCGTTGGGGCGGGCCAGGGCCCCGAAAAGCCCCAGGGCGAACAGGGCAGCCCCCAGGCCCAGGTAAAACTCAAGGGGTACCACCGCGGCTCGCTCCTCCTTTCTCCTCTGCACCCTGGACTCCGCCGACCTCCCGCTCGCCCCTGCCCGCCGCCCCTGTCGCCGGCTGGCTAGCGCTGTCCGCGGCAGGCGCGCGGGTGGACAGGTAAATGGCCCCCACCAGGGCGGCCAGCAACACCACGGAGGCCACCTCGAAGGGGATGACGTAGGTGGTGAAAATCTGCCGGCCGAGCGGAGCGGTGGTGCGGCCCATGGGTGCGGCCGCCTGAACCTGCCATCCCGCCACCCGGTAAACACGGAGCATCACGGCGGCAAATCCCAGAGCCGCCAGGGCAGCCAGCGCCCCCACCCATCTCTTCCCGGCTCCCGGCTCCCCGCGACCGCCTGCGCCCCGCACCTCGGGTGGTGCCGAGAGCATGATGGCGAACACGACCAGGGTGGTCACTGCCCCCACGTAAATCAGCACCTGGGTGGCCGCCAGGAAGTCGGCCCCCAGCAGGAGGAATATCCCCGCTACCCCGGTCAAAGTCAGGGCCAGGTACAGGGCAGCGTGGACTATGCGCGGGGTGGTAATCACCCGGTAGGCAGAAGACAGAATGAGGATGCCCAGGACGTAATAAGCCACCAGCTCCCAGTTCAATTCCCCTCACCGCCCTTCGCCGCCTGGCCTGCCACGGCCGGCTCACCGAGCTTCTGGCCTACCATGACGCGGGAATACGGGTGAGTGCGACCCAGTTCGGCCAAAGAGGGCAGGTCGTACACCAGACCTTCCGGACTGTCCGCCGCCACCTCGAAACGGGTGGCCATCCCCAGGGCATCGAAGGGGCAGGCCTCCACGCACAGGTTGCACTGCAGGCACCGCCCCATGTTCAGGTTCCAGACCTTGGGGTACATCTTGCGGTCCTCACCCCGGGCCGATTCGATGGAAATGGCATTTACCGGACACGCGCGGGCGCAGGCCATGCAGGCCGTGCACTTGAGCTTCCCCTGCTCGTCGGAGAGGAGCACGGGATGGCCCCGGAACAGCGGGGAAATGCGGGGGCGCTGGTCAGGGTACTGTACGGTCACCGGAGGCGAAAAGAACTCGCGTATGGTCACGCCCAGACCCTTGAACATGCTGCGGGCAGCTTTCCAGGTGTCTACCAGCAGTTCCACGGCCCTACCCCCACAGAGCCAGGCCGATGCCGGTGAGAACTATGTTCAGGAGGGCCACCGGCAGCAGGAATTTCCAGCCCAGCTCCATCATGTGGTCGATCCGGATGCGGGGGAAAGTCCACCGCACCCACATGAAAAAGAAGATGAAGAAGTACAGCTTGGCCAGGAACCACCAGGGCCCGGAGGCCACGGGCCCCAGCCACCCTCCCAGGAAGCAGGTCGCGGCGATGGCCGAGATGGCGATCAGGCTGGCATACTCGGCCACGAAGAACATGGCCCAGCGCATGCCGCTGTATTCCACCTGGTACCCGGCCACCAACTCCTGCTCGGCTTCCGCCAGGTCGAAGGGGGTGCGGTTCAGTTCCGCGGCCGCCGCCACCAGGAAGACCGCAAAGCCCAGGGGCTGCAGCACGATGAACCAGGCCCGCTCCTGAGCGTGCACGATGTCTACCAGGCTCAGGGATCCCGCCACCATGGCCACCCCAACCAGGGAAAGGGCCAGGGGTACCTCGTACCCCAGCAACATGGCCACCGCCCGCATGGCACCCAGGGTGGACCACTTGTTTCCCGAACCCCACCCGGCCATGAACAGGGACAGGATGGTGAAGGACCCCAGGGCCACCAGGTAGAGAATCCCGATGTTCAGGTCCCGCGGCACCCAGCCGGGGCCGAAGGGAATCACAACGAACAGGGCCACTGCCGGCACCATAATGACCATGGGCGCCAGCACGAACAACCAGCGATCAGCCCGGGCCGGAATGACGTCTTCCTTGGCCAGGAGCTTGACCACGTCCGGGAGACTCTGCAACCAACCCTCGGGCCTGCCCACGTACATGGGTCCCTTGCGGCGCTGGAAGCGCCCGCACACCTTGCGCTCCATCCAGATGAGCATGATCTCGTTGCCGAACACGAAGCCCAGCACCAGGAGCACCTTGATGAGGGCCGACACCAGGGGCGACCAGAACCCGGGCAACGACCCCACCAGGGCATTGAGGGAGGAAATAATGCTCACCGGTCCACCTCCCCCAGCACGATGTCCGTAGACCCCACTATGGCCACCAGGTCTGCCACCTTATGTCCCCGGGCCATGAGGTCAAGAGGTTGCAGGTTGGAGAAACACGGTCCCCGCCACTTCAGGCGCCAGGGCTTGGGGGAACCGTCGGACACCAGGTAGCAGCCCACCTCGCCCCGCGGCCCCTCCACCCGGCCGTACACCTCGGCTCCCGCCGGCGGGCGCAGGGCCCGAGGCACCTTCCCCACCACGTCCCCTTCGGGGATGGAAGCCACGGCCTGCCGGACGATGCGGATGCTCTCTTCGATCTCCCGCATGCGCACAATGCAGCGGTCGTACAGGTCGCCCGTCTCCCCGAGGGGGACATCGAAGGAGAAGCGCGGGTAGACGGAGTAGGGCTCGTCCTTGCGCAGGTCCCAGTTGACGCCGCATGCCCGCAGCATGGGCCCGGAAACGCCGTAGGCGATGGCGTCCTGGGCGGAAATGCCCCCGATCCCCTTGGTGCGGCTGAGGAAGATGGCGTTGTCGATGAGGAGGTCGTAGTACTCCTTCAGCTTCTCCTCCTGCATGCGCAGGTAGCGCTCCACCTCGGTGAACCACCCGGGCGGCACGTCGTTCCGTACACCCCCCAGGCGCAGGTACCCGTAGAGCAGCCGGGCGCCGCAGAGGCTCTCGAACAGGTCGTACAGTATCTCCCGTTCCCGGAAGGCATAGATGAACGGGGTGGTGGCACCCAGGTCAAGGGAGAAGGTACCGAACCAGAGCAGGTGGCTGCATATCCTCTGCAACTCGGCGGTGATCACCCGCAGGTACTCCGCCCGTTCGGGCACCTCGATGCCCAGCAGTGCCTCGGCGGCGCGGCAGTACGCCCACTCGTTGGTGATGGCGCCCAGGTAGTCGTTGCGGTCGCAGAACGGAACTATCTGAGCGTAGTTCCAGCCCTCACACACCTTCTCAAAGCAACGGTGCAGGTAGCCGATGACCGGCTCTACGCTCCTGACCACTTCACCGTCGAAGCGGGCGACCACCCGCAACACCCCGTGGGTGCTGGGATGCTGGGGCCCCATATTTACCTCCAGCACTTCCGGCTCGGCCTCGCCACTGGCTTCCCCAGCCCCGGCGGCAGGCCGGGCACCGTCAGGGACCCCCGCCACGGGAACAGCCGCACCGCCGGCTCCGGAGACATTCCCCCAGGGAGCCAGCAGTGCGGGCCGGTCCTGCGGCCCCACCCGCTCCCGGGCCGGCCGGGGGTCGACGAAATCCTTGCGCAGGGGATGTCCGGGGTACCCCTCCCAGAGCAGGATGCGGCGCAGGTCCGGATGACCCTGGAACCGGATACCGAACATGTCCCACGCTTCCCGCTCGTGCCAGCTGGCCCCCGCCCACACCCCGCAGAGGCTGGCCACTTGTGGTGATTCCCGGCAAAGGGTCGTCTTCATCACCAGCGAGAGCTTCCTGCTCAACGAACGCAGGTAAACCACCAGGCTGATGGAATCCTTACCGTCGGCAGCGGTGAGGAACGAAAAGAAGCGGGCATCTACGGCAGGGTCGTCCCGCAGGAGCCGGGCCACATCGCTCCACCGCTCGCGGGGCACGTCCAGCACCAGGTCCGTCCCCGCCACCTTTGCCTCTACACCCAACCGCTCGCCCAGGGAGGCTGCCAGTTCTTCTGCGTTCACCTGCGTCGGCAACTCATACCACCTTCCCTGCCCGAGCCTTCTGCAGCAACCGGGGATCCGGCGGCAGTCCTTCTCGCAACACCTTGGCCCGCAATTGCAGGATGCCGTACAGCACCGCCTCCGGGCGGGGAGGGCATCCGGGTACATAGATGTCCACGGGGATGATCTTGTCCACGCCCGGAACCACGTTGTAACCGTCCCGGTAGGGCCCGCCGTAACATGCGCACGCCCCCACCGCGACCACCCAGCGGGGCTCCGCCATCTGGTCGTACAGGACCCTTACCCGGGGGGCCATCTTCTCGGTAACTGTGCCCGCCACGAACATGAGGTCTGCCTGCCGGGGCGAGGCCCGGAAAAACATGCCGAAGCGGTCCAGGTCGTGACGGGCCGCACCGGCAGCCATGGGCGTCTCGATGGCGCAGCAGGCCAGGCCGAACAGCAGGTACCACAGCGAGTTCTTGCGGCTCCAGTTGAGGACCCGCTTAACGTTTGTAGTGATGATCCCGGGAAGGTGTTCGCTCTCCGCTATACCCATTCCAGCACCCCTTTGCGCCACGCGTACACCAGGCCGATCACCAACACGGCTATGAACACGACCATTTCCACCAGGCCCCAGACTCCCAGGTGCCTGACCATCACCGCCCACGGATAAAGGAAGACTGTCTCGATGTCGAACACCAGGAAAAGCAGACCGAACAGGTAGTAGCGTGCGTGGTACCTTATCTGGGCATTACCGACCGACGGCTCGCCGCACTCGTAGGTGGTGAGCTTCTCCGGATAAGGACGGTGGGGTCGCAGCAACTTCCCCACCAGCATGGTAACGGGCACAAAAAGAAAACCAGCCGCCACGAAGATGACGACTTCCAGAAAACTGTCCACCTGCCCCCCACCCCCATCCTTGCCGCAACCTTCCTGCAATGACGCCGTTAGGGTTCAGCAACATCCACAGGCAAGCTTACACCCGGGCGGACCGGTATGTCAACAAAGAAGTGTGCAATTTCACAGTGAGCGCCCGCGGGTCACGGGAACGTACACTCTCTCCCTCTCCTGATAAGTTTCCATATCCTCGGTCATGAATACGTAGGTAGCGCCTGACCGGTTGGAGAACGCCATGTGGTTGCCCCACCGGTCCATAGCGACCACACTCACCGTGCTGAAGTAGCGATCTACCAGGTGGCCCAGTTCTTCCATGGCCCGTCTACCCGCCTCTTCCAGGGTCAGCCCCTCCCGGAGGTACCGCACCAGGCTGTACGCGGTGCAGGCCCTGATGGTCATCTCCCCCCGCCCGGTGCAGGCCGCGGCACCGTACCGGTTGTCCGCGTAAAGTCCCGCCCCCACCACCGGGCTGTCACCCAGGCGTCCCGGGTATTTCCAGGCCCAGCCGCTGGTGGAGGTGGCGGCGGCCAGGTTTCCTGCCCGATCAAGGGCCAGGAAATTCACCGTCCCCGGCGACGCCTTCTCGGGATCCATGGCCCATCCCACGTACTGGCGCATCTTCTCCAGGTAGGGCAGGCGGGAGGGATCCTCCACCTGCCCCTCCTCCCGCAGCATGCGCAGCCAGACCTGACGGGCTTCCTCGGTCAGCAGCTCGGTAGGTGCAAATCCCACCTCCCGCGCAAAGCGCTCCGCGCCTTCCCCCACCAGGAACACGTGGGGCAACTCCTCCATGACGCGCCGGGCAATGGAGACGGGATGGGCGAACCCCTTCACCGCCCCTACCGCACCCGTGGCCAGGGTGCGCCCGTCCATGACGGCGGCGTCCAGTTCCACCACTCCCAGCAGGTTGGGCAAACCGCCGTATCCCACCGTATGGTCGTCAGGATTGGCTTCCACCTCTCGCACCCCGGCCTCCACCGCATCCAGTGCCGAACCTCCCCGGCGCAGCACCTCTACTGCCCGCATGATACCCACCCGCCCGTTGGCGGATGCCACCACCACTCCCGCCACCATTGCTGAAACCCCTTCCTCCTTCCCCACCAGCCCCTACCTGCAGGGGCCGGTGTGGCCCGATGCCAGGTCGGCCGGCCTCTCGTAGACCAGCTTGCCGTCGATGAACACCTTCTCCACCTGGGTGAACGTGCAGAAGGGATGCCCGTTGAAGATGGCGATATCGGCGTCTTTGCCCGGCTCCAGGCTTCCCAGCCGATCGGCCACCCCCATGATCTCGGCGGCATTGATGGTGATGGCCCGGAAGGCGTCGTCCTCGGGCATCCCGTAACGTACCGCCAGGCCCGCCTGCACGGGCAGCCAGCGCGTTGAGGAGGCGGAATCCACCTGGATGGCCACCTTCACGCCCGCTTTGGCCAGAATGCCCGCGTTCTTCATGGTCACCTCGTTCAACTCCATCTTGCTGCGGCTCATGAGCAGGGGCCCCACCACGCACGGGACATTCTTTGCCGCCAGGATATCCGCGATCTTGTACCCCTCGGTGGCATGCTCCAGGGAGAAAAGCAACCCGAACTCCTCGGCGATGCGGATGGCAGTCATCATGTCGTCGGCCCGGTGGCAGTGGATGCGCACGCGGATTTCCCGGCGCAGGGCGCGGGCTATGGTCTCCCAGCGCAGGTCGCGCTCGGGGGGTGCAGCATCCTCCTTGTTGGCCGCCTGTTCCAGTTTGCGCATGTAATTCTGAGCGGAGACCAGGGCCTCTCGCATCACGGCCGCGTTCCCCATCCGCGTTGACGGAAGCTGCTTCTTGCCTTCCCCGTATACCCGCTTGGGATTCTCGCCCAATGCCATCTTGAGCGCCTCGGTGCCGGGGATCACCATCTCCTCCACCGTGCGCCCCACCAGCTTGATGGCCACCCCCAGGCCCCCGATGACGTTCCCGCTGCCGGGGCCAGTGAACACCGCCGTGACCCCCGCCGCCACCACGTCGGCAAACGAGGGATCGGCCGGGTTGATGGCGTCGATGGCCCGCATGTGGGGAGTAACCGGATTTGTCATCTCGTTGCCATCCTGGTGAGCCCACACGTGGGGCTCCCCGAACAGGCCTATGTGACTGTGAGCGTCGATGAAGCCGGGAGTGACCCAGCACCCGCTCGCATCTATCACTTCCGCCTGGGGCGGAATGGGAATGTCTTTGCCGACCGCCTTGATCTTGCCCCCGTCAATGAGGACCACGCCCCCGTCGATGGTTCCCCGCGTGATCGTTAGCACTTTTCCGCCTTTTATGACCTTCATCTGCGGTTCCCCCCAGAAGGTGTCTTCGCCCGCGCCGGGATGGCGGGGCCCGGTAAGAGTTCGGCACCCGAAGCAAAGCTCCTCCCCCCGGACCCTGCCGGTTCTGACCCTCAGCAACCCACCCCGGGCCTGCCTACAGCAGGTGGATCAGATCGAGCAGCTTGCCGCGGGCGTCGGGTTGGTAGCGCGGCTCCCCTTTGTCGCGCAGATAAGGCCCTTCCACCAGGAACGTCCTGATCCCGAGCAGGGAGGCAGCCAGGTCTTCCTGCACGTCGTTCCCTACCATAAGACATTCCTCCGGACGCGCACCCACCACGTCCAGGATCTCCCGGTAGTACTCGGGCTGCGGCTTGCAGGCGTGCATGTCCTCGTATGCGGTGATGAAGGCGAAGGGAATGTCGTCTATTCCTCCCCACCGCATGCGCTCGCGGATGGCCACCCGGGGGAACAGGGGATTGGTGGCCAGTACCAGAGTGTAGCCTCGGGATACGGCATGCTCGAGGACCTTCCGGGCTTCGGGAAGGGGACGAGCCATGTGTGCCAGTGAGGGGAACTCGTCCCGGTAAAAGGCAGTGAATATTGGATCCAGTCTCTCCCGGCCAAGACCCACCCGGGGCAAGAAGTCGCTCCAGAACACCTCTTGGTTGGAACGGGTGGGGTCGCGGTCGGAAATCATGGTCCGGGTGGAAGCGAGGATGGCATCCACCAGGGTGGACGCCGGCAGGATGCCATCGAAGCGGCGCGCCAGTGCCCCAAAATACACGGGCACGAAAGCATCTATGTCCAGGCCCAGCAGCGTGCCGTCCAGGTCAAACAGGAGCACCCGCACTCCACGCAAGTCCACATCCATCCCCCCAGCACCAGCCCCGTCAACATGTCGTCCAGCAGATCCAGGGCCTCCCGCCTGCGTACGGCCAGGCACCCCACTTCCGCCGCCACATACGGGCTCAGGTATCCCGAATACAGGGAAGAAAAAGTCGCCACGGAGCAGTCCGATCCTCTACCATAACCGCACGGAAACCTCCACGCCTCCCGGTCGCAACTCCAGCAGCGTGCGCCTGCCGCTCCTCCGGACATCGCTCCACACGCGCCATAACCCGTCCAGGCCCGGCCTGCCGGGGCGTGACCGCAGGGTGTCACCGAGCAAAGAGAACATCCATCCCGGCCCCCGCCCGAGCAGGCGTCGAAGTCCCAGGTGCAGGATCACCCCGCCGGTGAGGTGTACCAGATCGAGCCAGGACCGCACCAGATCTTCCACCACAGCCAGGGCGACCGGGATGAGGAACCGGCGCCCGCCTGGCCGGCCCACCTCGACCAGCAACAGATGGTTACGCGGCCACATACGCTCACCCCGTATGGCATCCTAACAGCCTGGCCGCGCGAGGTCAACTTCGCTGCTTGCTGCGCTGCTTGCTGCAGCCCCCCGGGCTCATCATTGTGCTATAATGCAGCCGGGTGGTAGCCTTCGGGGCTGGGTGAGGGAAGCAGCCTTCCCAATTCCCAACCGGTGGTGATGCTCCTGCCAGATGGCAGGGGACGAGCCCATCAGCCCCAGCGGTTGACTCCGGTGAGAATCCGGGGCCGACAGTAAAGTCTGAATGGGAGAGGGCACCAGGAATACGGGGCAGCACATAGGTGCACGTTAGCCTGGCTTCTTCCCCGAAGGGCTCCCTCGCAGCGGAGGGGGCCCTTCAGTTAGCAGCCCCGTCCGGGCTCCCCAATAAGGCAAAGGAAGGGGAGGAACGGTTTCCCATGTCCAGGAGTCTGTTGAAAGAAGTGGTCCTCACCGCCCTGTTCGTGGCTCTGGTGGCTATAGCCACCATGGCCATCAAGATCCCTACCGGGGCCACACAGGGCTATCTCAACGTGGGAGAAGCCGTGATCTTCTGCGCAGCTCTATGGTTTGGGCCCCGAACGGGCGCCATCGCGGGGGGACTCGGATCGGCGCTGGCTGACGTGTTGACGGGATACGCCGTGTGGGCGCCGTGGACCCTGATCATAAAGGGCACAGAAGGACTCCTGGTGGGCCTGCTCGCCCACCGCGCCTTCGTGCGCCGGCAGGCACTGTCGCCGCGCACGGTGGGTGCCATGGTGGCCGGTGCCATCTGGATGGTACTGGGATACTACCTGGCTTCCGTAGTGGTACTCCAGGGATTCGCGCCGGCACTCGCCACCATACCCGAGAACGGCCTGCAAGGGCTCGCCAGCGTGGTCCTGGGTGCCGTGCTCGTGCGCGCATTCCGCGGCGTGAAGGGGCTGGTCGGACAGCATTAACTACCCGCCCGCACGGATAAGGGAGCCCATGGCGGCTCAAAGTACAGGAGAGATGGGACTGGCGATCCGCAACGCTGCAGCAGCTCTTCAGTGACCGTCAGGCTCTCCGGTACGAAAGGAGGCGTCCGCCGTGGGCGAACGCTACCAGCGCATATTGCAATTTCTGGAGGGGCGGTCGGCCCACCTGCAGGCCAGGCTGGCCAATCTGGAAAGCAACCTCACCTGTGTGGTGGACCACGTTGCTGCGCCTGCGATCCAGGCTCCCTTCCTGACCTTCACCCTCTCTTCGCCCCAGGCCGGCACAACCGTTACCCTCAAGGAAGAAGAAATCGCGGAGGTGAAATCCATGCCGGACGGGCGTAGCCTGGTGGTGCGCATGGACGACGGGACCGAATTCACCCTCACCGCCTGCGCTCAGGTGGGCCGCAGCTCGGAGTTCATCCAGGAGGCATATGCCAGCTCCACCTGATCCAGGGGGATCACCAGGAAGGCGGGCACCTGGTAGCTGTGGCGGCTCTTGATCTCATCCCGCAGGGCGGGAACGAGATCCATCCTGGTCTTCAAAACCAGCACCGCCTCGGTGGCGTGCTCGAGGTTACCTTCCCAGCGATAGACGGATTTGACGCCGGGAAAGACGTTCGCACAGGCGGCCAGGCGGGCGGAAACAACCGCCTCACCCAGCCGGACCGCCTCCTCTTCGCTGCCCGCCGTGACGTATACCAGACAGTACCTCGTGGACAATCCCGTGCCTCCCACCTCGTCCCCTGCCCGCAACGCCAGGGGCTCCACCCAGCGGCGGCGGGCACCGACCCATCATGTGCGCGGACCCTGCTGTTGCTGGGTTTGGGCGAGTGCCAGCTTTTCCGTCTCCACCACCTGCGTGTTGGCCAGCCTGTCACCCAACCGTCTGCCCTGGGGATCGACGAGTACCAGAACGATTTCGATGATCCCCAGGATGCATCCCACCACGGCACCGGCCACCCATCCTACCAGGGGGACCACGCCGAGGAGGGTCCCCAGGGCCAGGGTAATGTTCCGTTTCGCAGAAGTAACCAGGTCGATGTCGCCGCCTCCCAGATTCGCGACCTCGAGCCCGAGCAGCTTCTTGCCGATGCTACGGTTCTTCCACTGGGCGTCTCTGGTGATCTCGTACACCAGGGCGTCCTTGGTCAGCGTGTAAGCTGCCCCCACCAGGGCACCCACAACGGGGATGAATCCGGGGGCACCGGCAATGATGCTGTCAATAAGTGACGCGAGGAAACGCTTGAAGAGATCGGCCTTGGGAAAGGTCATGGTCATCTCCTCCCTCCCGGTCAACCCATTCCCCCGCTCCCTCACCCATACACCGTCAGGAACTGCCGAGGGACGCAATGGCCTTGCGGGCCCAATCGGGATCAGCCAGGAGCGCCCTGCCGATCCCCACCAGGTCGGCCTTGCCCGCGCGCACGATCCCGTCGGCGAAGAAGGGATCGGTGATGCCGCCCGTCACCACCACCGGGACCTCCACCACCCTCTTGATTCCTTCCGCCAGGGGCACGAAATATCCGGGCGGGGCCCCGGGCGGCCGTGATCCCCCCAGGCCTCCGGAGACGTCCAGCACGTCCACGCCCGCTTCCACCAGCCAGGGTGCCACCACCTGGCTTTCCTCCAGGGTAAGACCACCGGGAACGTTATCCGCGGCCCCCAGCCGGTACAGCACCGGGAAGTCCGGCCCCACGGCCCGGCGCACGGCCCGCACCACTTCCAGAGGAAAGCGAGCCCGGTTCTCCAGGGAACCGCCGTATCCATCCTGACGGCGGTTGGTGAGGGGAGAAAGGAACTGGTTCAGAAGGAAACCGTGAGCACCGTGGATTTCCACGGCGTCGAACCCGGCCAGGCGCGCCCGGCGGGCCGCAGCACCGAACGCCTCGACGAGGGAAGGCAACTCTTCCGCACCCAGAGCCCGGGGAGCGCATCCCGACCTGGGGTGGGGAACCTCCGAGGGACCCACGGGCCGGGTGCCGCACACCTCTTCCGTGGTGGCACCCCCCGCATGGGTAATCTGAATGGCCACCCTCGCCCCCGTCTCGTGAATGGCATCCACCAGCGGGCGGAAGGCGTCCACCAGCCCATCGTGGTGGATGCCCAGTTGGGTGCGGGTGAGCCGCCCCCGGAGTTCCACGTAACTGTGTTCGACGATGACCAGACCCACGCCCCCCCGGGCCCGGGGCAGGTAATGGTCGAGATGGCGCCCGGTCGGCTCGCCCTCCGGGGTGGCCACGTCCGAGGCCATGGGGGGCATGACGATGCGGTTGCGCAGCACGAGTCCCCTGTATTCCAGCGGCGTAAGGAGCCCTGCCATCTATACCCCCTCCGTCCCGGGCAGTCCCAGGCGGTCGCGGAGCAGGCGGTTCACCACCTGGGGGTTCGCCTTACCCCGGGTGGCCTTCATCACCTGCCCCACCAGGAACCCCAGGGCCTTTTCCCTTCCCTTGCGGTAGTCTGCCACCACGGCCGGGTTCGCCGCGATGGCCTCTTCCACAGCCCTCTCGATGAGGGCCTCATCGCTCACCTGCTCAAGTCCTTTCTCGCGCACTATCTCCGGGGCCAGGCGCCCGGTCTGGCACATCTCTGTGAAAACTTGCTTGGCCACCCGCATGTTGATGGCACCCCGCTCCACCATGGCCAGCAGTTCGGCCAGGGCCGCAGGCTGCAGCGGAATCTCCTCGGGCTCCAGGCCACTCTCGTTCAGGTACCGGCGCACTTCCCCCATCACCCAGTTGGACACCGTCTTGGGCTGGGGATAGACACGTACCGTTTCTTCGAAGAACTCGGCCAGGGCCCGGGAGGCGGTGATCACGGCGGCGTCGTAAGGTGGCAGACCGAATTCCCGGATGTACCTCTCCCGCCTGGCATCTGGC
This sequence comes from Bacillota bacterium, assembly GCA_040757085.1. Classification (NCBI taxonomy): domain Bacteria; kingdom Bacillati; phylum Bacillota; species Bacillota bacterium. The sequence goes on from JBFLXJ010000033.1 coordinate 111,576, forward strand.
AACTCGGGCAATGACCTTCTGATCTCTTCTATCCAGGCCGGATCCAGCACCAGGGGCGGCAGGTCGGGATCCGGGAAGTAGCGGTAATCGTGGGCGTACTCCTTGGTGCGCAGGGTGTGAGTGCGCCCCGCCCCCTCGTCCCAGTGGCGGGTTTCCTGCTCCACCTCCCCGCCGGACTCCAAAACCTCCACCTGGCGGGCGATCTCGTATGCCAGCGCCCTCTCCACCCCCCGGAAAGAGTTCACGTTCTTTATCTCGGTGCGGGTCCCGGCCTCCTGTCCGGGCCGCCGCACGGAAACGTTGATGTCGCACCGCAGGGATCCTTCCTCCATGCGACAGTCGGATACCCCGCAGTACTGCATGATGGCCTTGAGTTTCTCCAGGTACAGGCGGGCCTCTTCCGGAGTACTCATATCGGGCTCAGACACGATTTCCACCAGGGGGATCCCTGCCCGGTTGAAGTCGACCAGGGAGTAGCGGGCCGTGACAATGTCATCGGCGGCATGCATGGACTTGCCCGTATCCTCCTCCAGGTGCAGGCGCCGGATGCGTACCCGCTTGGACCCTTGCCCGGCCGGAATCTCCAGGTACCCGTCCCCGGCCAGAGGCAGGTCGTACTGGGATATCTGGTAGTTCTTGGGCATGTCGGGATAGAAGTAGTTCTTGCGGTCGAACTTGCTGTAAGTGGCCACCCGGCAGTTAAGGGCGAGAGCGGCCTTCACCGCCAGTTCCACCGCCTGCCGGTTTGGGACGGGCAAGACCCCGGGCAGGCCCAGGCACACCGGGCAGACCTGGCTGTTGGGCGGGGCTCCGAACCGGGTGGAACACGGGCAGAACATCTTGGAGGCAGTAGAAAGCTCGACGTGAACCTCCAGGCCGATGACCGCCTCCCAGCCCGCCGGCACTCCCGTCTCCCGGGGACGCACGCTGACTTCGTTCACCGCCGCTCACCCTCCCGTTTCCGCCAGGGAGCCCCGGCGGTGGCCTGCTCGAACGCATGCGCCGCCTGCAGGATGGTGACCTCGGCGAAGGGCGGTCCCATGATCTGCAGTCCCACCGGGAGACCCTCGCTCTCCCCGCACGGGATGGATATGGCCGGGATGCCCGCCAGGTTCACAGGAATGGTGCACACGTCAGCCATGTACATACTCAGGGGATCCTCTGTGCGCTCCCCCAGCCTGAATGCCACCGTGGGCGAGGTGGGGGCAAGCAACAGATCGTAACGGGAGAAAGCCTGTTCGAAGTCACGTTTGACCAGGGTCCTTACCCTCTGGGCCTTCAGGTAATAGGCGTCGTAGTAACCCGCGGACAGGGCGTACGTACCCAGCATGATGCGGCGGCGCACCTCGGGTCCGAACCCCTGCCGGCGGGTGCGGGAGTACATGGCGGTGATGTCGCCGGCATCCACCCTTAGCCCGTAGCGGACCCCATCGTAACGGGCAAGGTTGGACGACGCCTCCGCCGGGGCCACCAGGTAGTACACGGCCAGGGCGTACTCGGTGTGGGGGAGGGAACATTCTTCCACCACACAGCCCAGGTCGCTGAACACCCGGAGGGCGGCGTTGACAGCTTCCCGCACCCCGGGCTCAATCCCCTCTCCCATGTACTCGCGGGGCACCCCCAGGCGCAATCCCCCCACGTCTCGCCCCAGCGCTTCCCGATAGTTGGGTACGGAGACTTGAGCCGAGGTGGCGTCGCGGGGATCGTGACCGGCGATGACTTCCATCACCAGGGCACAATCCTCGACGGTGAGGGTAAGCGGCCCTATCTGATCCAGGGACGAGGCGAAAGCCACCAGCCCGTAGCGGGACACCCGGCCGTAGGTGGGCTTCATACCCACTACTCCACAAAAAGAAGCCGGCTGCCGCACCGAACCCCCGGTGTCGGACCCCAGGGCAAAGGGTACCAGGCCGGCGGCCACCGCCGCCGCCGAACCGCTGGAAGACCCACCCGGTACCCGCGTGGTGTCCCGGGGATTACGGGTGGGGAAGAAGGCGGAGTTCTCACCCGAGGAACCCATGGCGAACTCGTCCATGTTGGTCTTACCCACCAGGATGGCACCCGCCCGGGCCAGCCTGTGCACCACGGTGGCGTCGTACGGGGGCACGTACTCCTCCAGAATGCGCGAGGCACAGGTGGTGCGCAAACCCCGGGTGCAAATATTGTCTTTGCATGCGTACGGCACCCCGGCCAGCACCCCGTCCGCCTCCGCCGCGGCCTCACGCGTCCCCGCCCGCATCCCGCCAGGACCGGCCGCTCCCGCACCCCGTTGCCGGGCCCGCGCCAGCTCCTCGTCGATCCGAGCCGCCCGCTCAAGGGCCCGCTCGCCGTCCAGGCTCAAGAAGCAGCCCAGCAGGCCATCAAGCCCGGCGATACGACTCAGGCACGACTCCACCAACTCGCGAGCGCGCAACTCCCCTTTCCGGATGGCGTCCGCCGCTTGCGCGATCACGCCCCATCACCATCCGCGTCACCCACCCGGGGAACCCGGAACAGTTCGCCCACCCGGTCGGGAGCACCCGCCAGCGCTTCGCCGGGATGAAGCCCGGGCTCCGGTCGATCTTCCCGCAGGGGAGTGGTCATCCCCTGCAGGGCATGGAACGTGGGAGGAATGTCCTCCGTGCTAACCTCCCTCAGCTTCTGCATGTAGTCCAGGATGCGGCCCAGTTGCTCGGCCATCGCCTGCTTCTCCTCGCCGGCCAACTCCAGCCGCGCCAGCCAGGCCACGTGCTCCACTTCCCGAACGCTTATGGGCAAATACCCACCCCCCGGACGAACATCCGAGTCCACAGTCTTTCATATCTTACCACCCGGACAGCGGCGCCCACAACCGCCCTCAATAGCCACGCTGCTTGTCCACCACGTTCAAGAGGGGCTCTCCCGCGAGAAAACGGCGCAGGTTATCCACGAATATCTCCAGGGCCCGCTCCTCGTAATCCTCCATGCTGCCGCCCATGTGGGGCGTGAGGACCACGTTGGGCAGGCCCCAGAGCTCGCTCTGGGGAGGCAAGGGCTCGGTGGCGAATACGTCCAGCCCCGCCCCCGCAATCCACCCTGCTTTCAGGGCCGCCACCAGGGCGGGTTCGTCCACCACCTCTCCCCGGGCTACGTTGATCAGGCAGGCGGAGGGCTTCATGGCCTTCAGTTCGCGTTCCCCGATCATCTTCCGGGTTTCCGCCGTAAGAGGCACGCACAGGACCACCCAGTCGGCGCGGCCCAGCATGCGGTGCAGGGAGTCCGGCCCCGCTACCTCTTCCACGCCGGGGACGGGACCCGGTGCACGCCTGATGCCCAGGACCCGCATGCCGAACGCGACGCCCTTGCGGGCTACCTCTACCCCCACCGCCCCCAGACCCAGCACCAGCAGCGTCCCGCCTGCCAGGACCCGGCCTTCCCGCCTTTCCCAGCGCCGAAAGCGCCGGTCCTCCCAGAAGTCGGGCAAACGGCGGGCCAGAGCGAGCATGAGGGCGAAGGTGTGCTCCGACAGGGAGTGCGCATGCAGACCCCGCGAACAGGTAACCAGCACGGGGCTGGATACCAGTTCGGGAGTGAGTAGCCGGTCCACCCCGGCGGCAGGCGCGTGCACCCATTTAAGGCGCCGGGCCCGGGCTGCAGCCGGGCCGCTCAGGCGCGTACCGTAGATCACGTCTGCCTCCTCGACCAGTTGCTCTGCCGCTTCCCTGGTATCAGCCCTCAATACCCGGATCCCGGGCGCCACAGCCTCGATGGCCGCGGCCCCACGGTCGCTCAACCTGCTCAACGCCAGTACTGTCAGTTCCACCATGGCCTCACCATCTCACCAGATTCAGGGTCCCATTATCGAGTCAGCGGTGAGCGAAACAGTGGCGGCGCACGTAGGCAGCGTGGAGGCAACCGCGGCGGAAAGCATCGGCCAGGCCGGGGGCGGGCTGCTCCGACTGGACGTAGGCCATTACCACCCCAGCCCCGGTGAGATCCCCCACGAAGATGGCGCCCACGGCCCGGTCCCCCTGCATCACCAGCTTGCGGTAGAAGTCGGAACCCCGTACCTTCACCTCTTCATAGCCGTCGCCGCGGGGGGCCACCAGACCACCGCTGATGATCCTGATGTCTCCCAGGCAGAGAGCGTTGCGCCCAATCCCTCCCCAGAAGGCCTGGCGGGGTCCCCGCACCATGTTCGTCCCCGCCACCCGACCCTGGGCCACTGCATTGGGCCAGAGGGCGTTAACCCGGGCCTCGCCGCGGGAGGGATCGTACACCTCGGCCACATCCCCGGCCGCGAACACGCCGGGGCAGGAGGTCGCCATGTTCTCATCACACACGATGCCGCGGTTGACCCGCAAACCCAGGTGACGGGCCAGGGCCGTCCGAGGAGCAACGCCCTTACCGACCACGGCCAGGTCGCAGGTTACCGCCTGCCCGTCGGAAAGCTCGGCCACCAGGCCATCTCTCCGGGCCGAGAACCCCACCACGTCCACCCCGGTGATTACGGTGACACCGTGGCGGGCCAGCATTTCCCCCACCAGGTGGCCCGCTTCCGCGTCGAGAGCCTGGGACAGGACGTGCCGGGAGGTAACGGCCATGGTCACCCGCACCCCCCGCCCGAGCAGGCCCTCGGTGGCCTTGAAGCCGATCATACCGCCCCCGATGACCAGGGCGCTACTACCGGGCCGGGCGCGGGCGGCGATGGCCTCGGCATCTGCCAGTGTACGCAGGCTCAGCACGCCAGGCAGGTCGGCACCGGGAACCTCGAGGCGGACGGGTTCGGAACCAGTGGCCAGCAGGAGCCGGTCCCACTCCAAACTGGTCCCGTCGTCCACGTCCACCCATCCGCCCTCTCCGCCGCGGCGCACGGCCACAACCTCCCGGCCCGCCAGCAGGGTGATGCCGCGGTCACGGTAGTCTTCTGCGCGCGCCAGGAACAGGGCGTCCTTTCCGACCTCCCCGGCGATGAAATACGAGGTCAACACCCGGGAGTAAAAGGGATGAGGCTCATCCGTCAATACGGTCACGTGCGCCTGAGGGTCAAGAGACCTGATGGTGCACGCAGCCGTGAACCCGGCCGGCCCGTTCCCCACGATGACATGGCGCATGAGCCTCACCTCCCATCGACCGCCCGGAACCGGATCAGCCCCCTCCCGACCCCCGGCGGGATCACGGGCTTCGCCGCCCGCCCGCACAGGACACCGGACGGCCACCTGCCACGGGGGGGATCAGGGTCACCGTGTCCCCCGCCTCCAGGAGAGTATCCAGGCCCTGCAGGAACCGTATGTTGCGACCATTCACCAGCACGGCGATAGTTTCCTGCAAGTCCCCCGTCGGCGTGAGCAGGCGACGGCCCAGTGCCTCTCCATACGTCCTCACGAGGAAGGAGAGCACCTCGCCCACCGAGGAGGCGTGCACCGTCAGGCGGGACGTGCCCGTGACCTCTCTAAGGGTGGCGAAAAGCTGGACCTGTACGGCCGCCACGGCTACCACCTAAGCCCGAGGCGGGCCAGGGTTGCCTCCGTGGGCCGGCCTTCTTCGTCCCATCCCCGGAGCCGATAGTACTCGGGCAGCATCAGGTCGATGCGTGACACCTGACCCCGGGCCGGTCCCTCCGGCATGGGTTCGGAGAGCAGGCGCGGCGCCAGGGTATCGTCCGCCCGGGTGAAACCCGCCTTGAGGTTGAACATGCGCTCCAGGTTCCAGACGCGCTCGCCGGCCAGCAGGCCGCTTTCGGCGGTGTAAGCCTCGCCGGTGGCAGCCGCCAGCAGGTCCGCGATCTCTGGGACCCCGATGGCGAAGGTGACGAACAGGCACAGCCCGCTGGAATCGACCAGGGCGGTGGCGTCCTGGAACGTCTTAACCCAGAAAGCCTTGTTATCGGCCACCAGGGGATCCAGCTTTTCGGGGATGCCCAGCACCTCCGGGGCAATGGTGTACCCGCGCACATGGCACCCACCCCGGTTGGAGGTAGCGTAGCTGAGCCCGATCCCCTGGACCGCCCGCGGCTCGTAAGCGGGGTACTCCTGCTTCTTGGCGGTCATGGCCAGTTCGGGATGACCGAACTCACTGGCCATGCGGTAGGACCCCTCCGCCAGTAGGTTCCCGATTCCCTCCCGGAACGCAGTAAGCCGCACCCCTTCCACCAGCAAATGGCCGTCTCCCCAACGCAGTTCCCGGCCCGCCTGCTCTTTGCTGAGGTAACCGCGCTGGTACAGTTCCATGGCGCACGCCAGGGTGGCCCCGTAGGAAATGGGGTCAATACCCATTTCGTTGCACTGCCAGTTGGCATGGGTTACGGCCGCCAGGTCGGACACGCCGCAGTCGGCCCCCAGCGCCCAGGCTGCCTCATACTCGGGGCCCTCACCTGCTCCCCGGTACGGACCGGAGGGGATCGCCGTGGGCCGCCCGCACGCCATGGAACACGCGAAGCACGCCTTCTTGCGTACCAGGTATTCTTTGGCCAGCGTTTCGCCGCTGATGCGGTCCGCCTCAGGGAAGACCCCGGTCTGGAAGTTGCGGGTCGGAAACGCTCCGTGGGCGTTGATGACGTTCACCAGCACCGCGGTACCATAGGCGGGCAGGCCAGCGGACGTGACGGGGTGGGTCAGGATCTTCTCCATGGCCCGCTTCCGGGCCGCCTTGAATGCTTCCTTATCGGCCACCCGCACCGGCCCGGTGCCCCGCACGGCAATGGCCTTCAGATTCTTGGAGCCCATCACGGCCCCCACGCCCGACCGCCCGGCCGCCCGGCTCCTGTCATTCACCACGCAGGCGATCCTGACGAGACGCTCACCAGCGGGGCCAATGCAGGCCACCTTAGCCTCCGGGTGGGTTCGGGCCCGTACCGCGTACTCCGTCTCGGAGACCGTCTTGCCCCACAGCCCGTCGGCCGGCCTGATCTCGGCCTTGCCGTCGTGGACCCAGAGGTAGACGGGGGCGGCCGCCTTTCCCGTAACGTATATCAGGTCGAACCCGGCGAACTTAAGCTCCGGTGCCCAGTAGCCGCCCGAGTTGGAGGCAGCTATGGCCCCGGTGAGCGGGCTACGGCAGAGTACGTTGTACCGTCCCGCCGAGGGAGCATACGTGCCCGTCAGTGGGCCGGTGGCGAAAATGAGGGGGTTCTCCGGCGCAAAAGGATCGACATCATAGGCGCCGGCATCGTACAGCAACTTGGACCCCAGGCCGCGGGCGCCCACGAAAACGTGGAGGTCGTGGGGGCAGAGTTCTTCCGCCGTCGCGGTCCCTGCGGTAAGGTCAACCCGCAGCATCCTGCCCGTCCAGCCGTACATCACACCCTCACCCCCTTCAAGACCCCAGCCAGCCGCCGCGCCACCTCCCGGCGCCGGGCCAGAGCGGCATCATTCGGTTCCACGTACTCCAGTGCACCCCACGGGCAAACGGCCACACACTGGGGGTCGCCCTTGCACAGGTCGCACTTCTGCATCTTGCCATCCACGTCCACGTGGACCATGGTGCCGAAGGGGCAAGCCATCACGCACATGCGGCATCCCACGCAGCGGGAAGTGTTTACCTCCAGGGCCCCCGTCTCCAGGTTGCGGGTGATGGCCCCCGAAGGGCAGGCTTCCTGGCAGGCCGCCACCTCACACTGCTCGCAGATGATGGGCACGAACACGTCGTCCTCCGGAAAGATGCCTACCGTCAGGCGGGCCTTCAGCGGATGAAACACGCCGTCCTGGTGGAAAGTGCAGGCCAGTTCGCATAACCTGCACGCGGTGCACCTCTCCGGGTGCACCACCAGCATCCTCCGCACCACCCTCACGCTCCCCTTCTGCCCATCTTGCAGCCGGCCCAAAAATCAAGGGAGCCGCCCATGCGGCTTCTTTGCTACACGGCAGGCGGACCCTCAAACATCTGGCTATTCAGTTCGCCATCGGTCAACCCGGTTCCTGCCGAACAGGGAGGAGGGCACCTGCCAGGCTGCGCACCAGCGCCCCCGCCCCCAGCTCGTTGCAATACACCAGCTTCTTGGTGAACTTCTCGCTGGCCTCCCGCACCAGGTCGGAAGCCTTGTGGCTCATCCTGCTCGTCACCAGCACGATGATGTCGGCCGTGCGCACCTTGCCGGCGAGGGGCCGCAGGCCCTCGAAGCCACTGTGCCATTCGAAAATGCCGCCCCTCTGCTCCACCGCCTGCCGGTACCACTGCTCCTGCCCGTCCCCGCCCACCACCAGGATGCGCCAGTCTTTGAGCCAATCGCCCGGGAACAACTCCTGGGTATCGGCTTCCGGTGCGGCGGGAGCCTTCCGGCGTACGGTCCGAACCCGGCGCAGGCGGATACCGGGCGCCGGCACGGGGTTTTCCGCCCGGTGTACCTGCACCACCCGTGCCCGTACATCCCCGGGCCGGGCACCCTCGGGGACTTCGATGGTCACGGGGTCGCCCTCGGCGGCACCCACCGCCTGTGCCTCTCCAGGCGCCAACAGCCACTCCTCTCCATCGAGCGTGCGCACCACGGGCTCTTCTCCCAGACGCAGGTACCCCAGCACGGTTCTTCGCTGCACACGCCCGGTGAGGTACACGCGCACGCCCCCGGCCGGGGAGGCTGACAGCCCCACCTCGTCGCCCTCCAGGAGGCGCAATCCCCGGGCCAGATCATCTGGGAGGGCAACCCGAACACCCCCACAGGATATCCCCCACCCCTGCTGGAACTGGACCGGGCCCGTGATGGCCGGGGGCACCGAGCGCACGATTCGCTCCAGATCGGTCACCAGCCTGTCCAGCACCTGAGAGGAGTCCGGACGCCTTGGCACCCGCACCGCCTCGGTATCCCGCTGCGCAAGCCGGGCACGCAACTGGTCGATCTGGGTATCCCGCGCCTCCAGTTCCCGGGTGAGGGCAGCCACCTGTCCCTCCAGATCCTGCACCCGGGCGCTGAGTTGGGCGCAGCTGGCCTGGTACCCCTGGGCCTGGGACTCAGCCTGAGCCAGAGCGGCGGCCAGCTCTGACACCCTACCCTGCAGGGCCAGGGGCTCTTGGAGTTCCTGGCACAACCTGTCCGTCTCACCCCGCAGGGCCTCAAGCTGGGATACCAGTTCTCCCTTCTCTCTCTCCAGGCGGCGGGCCGCCTCCATCCATCGCGCCTTCTCCTGTTCACGCTGGGCCAGTTTCTGTTCGAGAGCCGCCACTTCTTTCTCGAGCCGGGCGATGGTCTGGTCTCGCTCCTGTAGCAGGCGCCGCTGCCGCCTCTCGCGTTTGGCCAGTTCCCGCTCTACCTTATCCGTCCCGGCCGGAGGTGGCGTGGGGGCCTCTTCCCCCTTATCCTCCGCCTGGGCACGAGCCCAAAGGGAAGGGGCCAGCTTCTGTACGGTGATCCGGTCGTCCAGTTCCAGACAGAGGGCAACTGCCGGTGCCCCCCAACGCTCCACCCACCCCGGAATATGAGATCGCAAGGCAGCCACGGGCAAACCCTCGATCATCCAGACCAACTCGTGCACGTGGCTCAAGATGGCGTGGAGCAGGGCCGGGCGCAGGTCGGCCTGACGCGCCCAGGAGACAGCCAGTTGCCGGGCCAGCAGCCTGGCAGGAGCCGTTTCCAGGCGCCAGCCCTTCACCGACACGCCCAGGTCGCGCGCGAGCCCCGCCAGCACGCTGCGGGGCAGGCAACCCAGCAACAGCCTGACCTCGACTTCATTCAGCCGTCCCCAAATGCCCTCTTCGCTCCCCGCTGACACGCTCTCTCCCCCCGCTGGCGGCGCCAACCGCCACTCGAGCTCTCCCGGGACTCCAGGGGCGCCCGACTACCTTCGCGCCCCCATGATTGCGCCGGCATCACTCAAAAGACGCAGGGGGGCTTCTTCGTTACTGTCTCGCCCCGCCGAGGACAGGGAAAGATCCTCCCACTTTCCGCACCGGGAACCCCACCGGCTGTGCAGGCTACCGTCTATGTACAGCTCGTTGATCTCGCACAGGTTGGCGCAGTCCCGGCAGATGAAACTGCGGGGCAGGCAGGAGAAGGCGGCGATGCGCTCCGCCCCCCGGAACGCGGACGTGCGGGGGTTGCTGAGCATATCCTGCCGGGCAAGCAGGGCCGCACCCAGGGCTCCCATCACCTTGAAGTGCCGCGGCACCCTGATAGGCATCCCCAACTGGGTTTCCAGGGCTGCACGGATACCCACGTTGGCAGCCACTCCGCCCTGGAACAGCACTATGGGCTCGATGCGCTTGCCGCGGGCCACGTTGGCCAGGTAGTTGCTGACCAGGGCAATGCACAGCCCGGCGATGAGATCTTCCCGGCGGTAACCCATCTGCTGTTTGTGGATGAGGTCAGACTCAGCAAAAACGCCACAACGCCCGGCAATGCGCACGGGGCTGCGCGACCTCAGGGCGTATTCCCCGAATTCCTCGATGGGCACCCCCAGGCGGCTGGCCTGGTGATCCAGGAAGGAACCCGTACCGGCCGCGCACACGCTGTTCATGTTGAAGCCCACGGGGACTCCCTGGCGGATGAAGATGATCTTGGAGTCCTGCCCGCCGATGTCGATGACGGTGCGCACGTCGGGCTCCACATGCCGGGCCGCGGTGGCATGGGCCGTGATTTCGTTCTTGACGCAGTCCGCCCCTACCATAATGGCAGCCAGCAGGCGCCCCGAACCGGTAGTCCCCACGCCGGTCACCCGCAAGCGCTCACCGAAACGGGACCAGACTTCCGCGAACCCGCGCTGGATGGCCTCGATAGGGCCTCCTGCGTTGCGCAAGTACGTGGAAAAGAGGACCTCTTCCCTGTCGTCGATGACCACCACTTTGGTGGTAAGGCTCCCCACGTCCACCCCTATGTAATGCGACATACCACCTCACCCCGCCGGTCCGGAACCCAGCTGGAGCGGCGCACACGCCGCCGTTCCTCCAGGAGGTCCAGGAACGCCTCCACCCTGGTAATCATGCCCGCCTCACCCGTCTGCTCACTCATGATGAAGGTCAGGATGGGGATGTCATGCTCGTCGGCCGCCTGCACCAGGACGTTCTGCGCCACTATCTCGGGCATGCACGTGAAAGGCATCAGGTGGAGGACCCCGTCCATCCCCTCGCGGGGGGCCAGGACGGCACCCCCCACGCTCTCGGCGCCGTGACCCCCCACCAGTTCTCGCAGGTAGGGATGCCCGGCATGACGGACATACTCTTCCCTCCGCCGCAGGTTACGGTCACAGAAGACGTGCAGCCGGAACCAGTCCGAGGCGCAGAGTTCCCGGTGCACCCACACCCTCTGCTCCACCCGGGTTCCCACGATCTTCTCCAGATCCTTGTTCACCAGGGGCTCCAGCAGGACGTATATCTCCCCCACCACCCGCACATGGAGGGGATCCGTGTCCAGGGTGGGGAGGGCGTCCAGCTCGGCCCGGAAATCGTCCCACGCCCGGTTTATCTCCCGGTAGCTGGAGGCCCGATCCAGACCGACCAGGAAGCGCTGGTAGACCCGGTCCGCCGCTCCCCTTTCTTCCTCGAAGGCCCGCCACCTGCGCAGCAGGCGTTCGCCCTCGTCCATGAGCACCACCTTGCGCCACCCGAAGCGGAAGGCCCTTATGATCCGGGGCCAGGAGGCTCCCCCGGCCACGTGCTTGACCACCCGGGCGAAGGAACCCCAGTTGGTGCGCAGGGGAAGGGGAGAATTAAAGGAGGGCATCTCGAACTGGTAGCCGTACCGGCGCAAGAGCAACTCCTGCACCTGGGCATACCAGCCCAGCCGGCACTTCCCCTTGCCCATAACCATGAGGATCATGTTGGCTCCCCGATCGAGCAGGTGGCGCATCTCCCCCAGCAAAGTAACCATAGGGAAGCAAATGAACTCGGGAGCCAGTTCCTTGCCCAGTTCCACCGTCTCTTTGCCCAGGCGGGGAAGCCTGACCACCTCCACGCCACACTCCTGGAGCATGGCGCGCACCCCCACGTCCAGGCTACCCATGGTGATCACGCCCGCCTTGAGCTGGCGTGGCTCGGGCCCCCGTTGGGGTAGGACGGTGGTGTGAAGCAGGGGGGAGACACGCAAGGTCCGGCTGTCCGCTACGGGGGACGTATCAATGAATGCTTCCAGCCGCGTCACCAGTCCCGCTTCCCCCGTCTGCTCGTCCAGCGTGAGGACAAGCAGGGGAATCCCGTGCGCGTCCGCCTCCTCCTGTATGAAGTTTTCCACGATGGACATGGGCCCGCATTCGAAGGCCTGGACGAGCACCAGCTTGTCCACCAAGCCTCTGCGTAACCAGTGGAGCACCGCCCCCAGCAGGTGTCCCTCTATGTACCACATTTTCTCGCCCTCGAAGATCGTGGCCATTTCCCGCCGGGCGGCCAGGTCATCCACCATCTCGCACGTGAGCACCTGCCCGTACTCCCGCAAGCGACCCACGATGTCGTGACCGATCAGGTCGTAAAGTATATAAGCGTGGCCCGCAACGCCGATGCGCAGGTACGGATCCCGCCGCGCCTGGGCCGAGTATCGCCGCGGCCGGGGCAGCTCTCTCCCCTCCAGACGGGCGATGGCCTCGGGGACGGTCATCCCCTCGCTGCACAGCCGCCGGAACAGGGCCTGCTCACGCTCGGCCGCTTCCAGCGCCGTCCGCACCCGCCCGGGATCACCCACCCCGAGGCGGGCCGCCACTTCGTGGAAAGTCTGCTGCCAGGTGGCCGGGCGGTCCTTGCGGTCCACCACGGGTGCCAGCACCACCTGGTCGGCCAGCCCCAGACCCACCCTCACCATGTCCGTTATCCCGATCATCTTCGGACACAGGTAGTTGGCTGGATCCACGCTCACCAGGTAAGGCAGGAAAAAGAAGTCCACCCGCGCCGACCGCAACCAGGCGGCGTGAGCGAAGCACATCTTCACCGAAACGCAGGGCTCGTCTGTGGGACACGCCTGCATGAGGTCCAGGGTGCGGCGCGAACTTCGCGGCGAGAGGACCACCTCGGCCCCCAGTGCCCCGAGGAAGCCCCGGAAGAAGGGATAGAAGTAGTAATACGAAAAGGCGCGGGGGATTCCGACCCTCGCCATCTTCTGCCTCCCATCAGGTGACCTTCCGCACGCCCCGCCAGAGGATAACTGCTCCCAGGAGTATCAAGATGGCGGGCCACCAGGATACGCTCAGCCGCAACCAGAAGTTCCAGTCCAAGAAAGGATAATGCGTGCGGAGCATGTGGCCGACTCCCGCCATCACCAGCCAGTTGTACACCAGCACCATGGCCCCCACCGCCACCAGACCCCATCCCAGCAGCCGGATGGTGCGCTGGCGCACGCCCTCGTCTTCCGGACCCGGTCCTGCTCCCTGACCCGCCTGACCCGATGGCGCCGGGGCGGCCGCGCTCGCCGACGGGCGTGCTTCCTGGAAGGCAGGTTCTTCGGGCATCAGGATGGCGGCCACGATGTAGGCTATGATGCCCGGAAAAGACGTGAGCGAGAGCAACACCCAGATGACCCGCACCAGCACGGGATCCACGTGGAAGTAACGGGCGATGCCACCGCAAACCCCCAATAGGACCCTGTCCCGGCGGGAACGGTACAACCTGTTCATCCTGCGGTTTCTCCTCTCCCCGCCCCGCTCAGTTCAACGCCTTACCGCACTGGCTGCAGAAGCGATCCTGCGGACCCACCGGGTTACCGCACTGCGGGCAGTACCGCGCCTTTTCCGCGGCGGAGTCGCCTGCCGCCTGGGCACCTGCCTCCTCCTTTGTATCTGCCTGGGCCCGCAGAGCCGCGATCTCGGCTTCCTTCGCCCTTATCTTCTCCACGACCTCCTGGACCCGATTGCACAGGTCCATCACTTCGGCAGGTACTTCCCGACCCTCTTCGTACTGGCTGTATATCGTCTTCCCTATCTCCTGCCAGAGGTCGTCCCGCTTGCCCGCCAGCCGGGCTATGTCCAGCCGCAGTTTGGCCACCCTGGCCATCTCTTCGGACTCCCGGGCTACCACCCGGGCACCCTCTTTCAGGGTACGGCCCAGTTTGTCCAGGAAATCCTTAGCCATGCTCGCTCCCTCCTTCTCGACCATCCGTCCGGCACAGGCCGAACAGCACGCCACGAGGGTGCCGCGTTACCAGTTTACGGCTACCCTTGCCCCCTGTCAAATGAACCGCCATCCCCGCCACATCCAGGATATCTGATCCTCCACCGGGTATCGTGCCCCGGCGGCGCGGAGGCCCAACACGGCGGCCCAGCGATGAGAAACCCCCGCGGGGTTCGTCCCGCGGGGGTTTTGCGAAAGTTTCCCGGCACCGACCTACTCTCCCAGGCGGTCCCCCGCCAAGTACCATCGGCCCTGGAGGGCTTAACGACCGTGTTCGGCATGGGAACGGGTGTGACCCCTCCGGTATGGGCACCGGGAAATCCTGCACCCTCAAAACCACACAGTGGACACCAGACCAGCCCCGGAAGGCTCAAGCCCTCGGTCTATTAGTACCGGTCAGCTCAAGGCATTCCTGCCCTTACACCCCCGGCCTATCAACCAGGTAGTCTACCTGGGACCTTACCAGCTTACGCTGTGGGAGGCCTAATCTCGGGGAGGGCTTCGCGCTTAGATGCTTTCAGCGCTTATCCCACCCGGACATGGCTACCCGGCTTCTGCCGCTGGCACGACAACCGGTACACCAGAGGTCCGTCTGCCCCGGTCCTCTCGTACTGGGGGCAGCACCCCACAAGCCTCCTGCGCCTGCGGCGGATAGGGACCGAACTGTCTCACGACGTTCTGAACCCAGCTCACGTACCGCTTTAATGGGCGAACAGCCCAACCCTTGGGACCTGCTCCAGCCCCAGGATGCGATGAGCCGACATCGAGGTGCCGAGCCTCCCCGTCGATGTGGACTCTTGGGGGAGACCAGCCTGTTATCCCCGGGGTAGCTTTTATCCGTTGAGCGACGGCCCTTCCACTCGGTACCGCCGGATCACTAAGCCCTGGTTTCCCACCTGCTCG
>JBFLXJ010000034.1 GCA_040757085.1 Bacillota bacterium
GACTGGGAGGGTTTCTGGACGAGCCTGAAACACCTGGCATTGCCGGTAATATCCCTGTCCTTGGGGAGCATGGCTCAGATCATGCGCCTCACCCGTTCCAGCATGATAGAGGAACTCCGCAAAGACTACGTGGTGGCAGCGACCGCTTACGGGCTACCCCGGGCAGTGGTGGTCTACCGTTACGCTCTGAAAAACGCTATCAGCTCCACGCTCACCGTGGTCGGGCTGAGTTACGGTTTCCTGCTCGGCAATGCGTTCCTCGTCGAGACGGTGTTTTCGTGGCCTGGAATGGCTTCCTACGGGGTGCAGAGTGTGCTGTACAAGGACTTCAATGCGGTGGTGGCCGTAACCATGGTGGTTGGGGTAGTGTTCGCCGTGGCGAATTTCCTCGTCGACATCTGTTACGGTTACCTGGACCCCAGGATTAAGTATGGGGAAGAGTGACATGGGGACGGTCGGCTCGGTACGGCGGAAGAGCGGCACGGGTTTCTGGCGTGAAGAGGTGGCGCGCGGCTGGTACAGGTTCCGGCGGTCTGTGCTCTCGCTGGTCGGGCTGGCGATTGTTCTGCTGGTGCTGGCGACTGCTTTGCTCGCCCCTTATATTGCGCCGTACCCTCAGGATGCGGGAAGCGTGGTCCGGTTTGCAGAGGCTCACCAGCCGCCCAGCCTGCGGCACCCGTTCGGCACGGACCAGGTGGGGCGCGATGTTTTCAGTCGCGTGCTGCTGGGCGCCCGGCTGTCCGTCACCATGGCGCTGGGTGTCCTGGCCATGGCAGTTGGCATCGGCGTGCCGCTTGGTCTGATCGCGGGTTACTGGGGGGGATGGCTCAGGACGGCTATCATGCGCCTGACAGATGTTTTCCTGGCGATTCCCCCCGAGGTCCTGGCTCTGGCCGCCTGTGTGGCGCTGACTCCGAGTCTCACAAACGCCATGCTGGCGGTGTCGTTCGTCTGGTGGCCGTGGTACACCCGGCTGGTCTACGGAGAGGTGCTCTCCATAAGGGAAGAGCAGTTTGTGGAGGCAAGCCGCGGGCTGGGGGCCGGGCCCTGGAGGATAATATTCCGGGATGTGCTCCCCAACTGCCTATCGCCCATCCTGGTCAAGGTTACCCTGGATGCAGGTTTTGTGATCCTGCTTTCTGCCGGGCTCAGTTTCCTTGGCCTGGGTGCTCAGCCGCCGGAGCCCGCCTGGGGCACGATGATCGCCGACGGCCGCGTGTACATGCCCGACAACTGGTGGCTGGCCACGTTCCCGGGGCTCGCCATCTTCGTCACGGTACTGGGCCTGAACTTGCTGGGGGATGGTTTGCGTGATGTGTTCGACGTTGAGCTCGATCGTTGGGGAGTGTGAAGATACGGTGGTGGGGCGTTTGTGCCGGAGCCGCTGCTCGAGATAAGGGATCTGCACATCAGCTTCACCGGCTTTGAAGGCCCCTCCCACGTGATAGCCGGGGTGGATCTCACCCTGTATCCGGGGGAAACGGTGGCCCTGGTCGGAGAGACGGGCTGCGGGAAATCGGTGACAGCTCGTGCCATCCTCGGCCTTCTGCCCGGCAATGCCCGCGTCACCCGCGGGCAAGTCCTGTTCCAGGGCGAGGACGTGCTGGCCATGTCTCCGCGGCGCCTGGGAAGCCTGCGCGGTCGGGGAGTCGCCATGGTGTTCCAGGACCCGATGACCTTTCTGAACCCGGTCGTGACTGTGGGAGAACAGCTGATGGCCGTTGCTTTCCACCATCTCAGGTCCGAGGCCAGAGATGCCCCGGGACCAGGGGCGGCGGCGGGTGTTCCCCGGGTTCTTCCGCAGGGTCGGGCTATCCGGGAAGCAGCGTGGTCCCGGGTGGTGGATGTCCTGAGGCGCGTGCGCATACCGGCTCCCGAGGATACGGCGCGCCGCTACCCGTTTCAGTTGAGCGGAGGCCTGAGACAGCGCATCCTGATTGCGCTGGCGCTACTGGGCCGACCCCGGTTGCTCATCGCGGACGAACCCGGGACGGCCCTGGACGTGTCCATCAAGGACCAGATCCTGCGTCTGCTCGCGGACCTGGTGCGGGAAGAAAACCTGACCGTCCTGTTCATCACGCACGACCTGGGGTCGGCCAGCGTGCTCTGTCGCCGGGTGTGCGTGATGTACGCAGGCCAGGTGGTCGAGGTGGCCGCCACGGACGCTCTTTTCACCCGGCAGCTTCACCCGTACACGGCGGGGCTGCTGCGCTGCGTCCCCCGCCTCACCGGCGACTTCGGCGAGGGAATCGAGGGGACGATCCCCGATTACACCAGCCCCCCGCCCGGCTGCCGCTTCTCGCCCCGCTGCGGCGCGCGCTCTGCCAGGTGTGACATTGAGAGGCCGTCTCTCACGGAAGTGGAAACGCAGAGATGGGTGGCCTGCCACCTCTACGAGGGCCGGCGGGGGGTGGGCGAGTGAGCCCCGACCGGACGGTGCTGGCGGCCATAGATGTTAAGGTGCATTTCCCCATCACCAGAGGGCTGTTGCGGCAGGTGGTAGGCTATGTGCGAGCGGTCGACGGCGTTTCGCTGGAGATAAGCGCCGGAGAGACGCTCGCCCTGGTGGGGGAGTCGGGATCGGGGAAGACCACGCTGGGCAGGGTGATCTGCGGTCTGCAACCCCCCACCCGGGGGCAGGTTATCTTCGAAGGACACCCCCTTCCGCTCAGGGGCCCGGAAGCTCGACGGGTCCGGGCACACATCCAGATGGTCTATCAGGACCCCACCTCTTCGCTCAACCCCCGGCGCCGCGTGGGTGACATCATCACTGACCCCCTCGTGATCCACCGTCGGGGTGATCCCGCCTGGAGGCGCCGGAGGGTGGCCGAGTTGCTTTCTCTTGTGGAGTTGCCTCCAGACTTTGCCTATCGTTACCCCCACTCTTTGAGCGGAGGCCAGAGGCAACGGGTTAACATCGCCCGCGCGCTTGCCCTGGGGCCCAGGGTGCTGGTGCTGGACGAGCCCACTTCGGCGCTGGACGTCTCCGTCCAGGCCAAGCTCGTGCACCTGTTGAAGAGGCTGCAGCGGGAACTCGACCTGACCTATGTGTTCATATCCCACGATCTGCCTCTTGTCCGCAACATAGCCGGGCGGGTAGCGGTCATGTACCTGGGGCACCTCATGGAGATCGCGGAAGCGGAGTCGTTATTCACCCGTCCCCGGCATCCCTACACCCGGGCGCTGCTCTCCGTCGTTCCCGCCCTGACCGCCGAGGAACGTCGTCTGTTGCCCGGG